>JAEWOM010000052.1 GCA_023399675.1 Bacteroidota bacterium | reverse complement strand
CATCAAATCTCATCGAGGAAAGGAAACTCGACCATATTTCCACCAGCGTTTATATCAGTTTGGGGCTGCTGCTGTTGTTTATCAACATTGTTCTGCTTATCCGCAGAGGTTTTTAATATCCCTTTTTTCGGTTTCAGCGATTACGGTTAGAACTATTTCTTTTTCTGTTCCTCCAGTTCTTTTTTGTCCTTGTCACTTGGATTCCAGACTTTTACTTCGGAGTCTTTAGTCAGTCCGGACAGAATCTGTACATTAATCCCGTCGCTTGCGCCCAGTTTCACGTTTACTTTTTTGAATTTTCCGTCTGGTTGTTTTACTTCGACGAAAGGAACATCTTTGCCGTTCACTTTTTCGTACTGAATAAGGCTTTCGTCAAGTAACAGCGCATTTTTCTGCGAACTCAGCACAATTTCACCGTTGGCGGAAAAACCGGCACGGATATAATCGCCGCTCGGATTAAATACTTCGCCTTCCACCGGAAATTTGATGGTTCCGCTTACATCCTTTCCTTTCGGAGCAATCATCGTCAGTCGGCCCGGATATTTTTTATTCTGCAAAGCACCGATTAGGATATTCATGTTCATTCCTTCTTTCAGTTTTCCGGCCTGTGCTTCATCAATTTCCCCTTCGAAAATCAATGAGTTCAGGTTAGCAATGGAAGCAATGGTTGTTCCTGCATTGAACTGGTTGGCTTCAATAACCTGGCTTCCTTCTTTAACAGGCACTTCCAGGACTGTCCCGTTTGCTTTGGAACGAATTTGAGTTGTTGCAAGACCCTGCAGTTCCGGTGTAACCCCTGTTCTGGCAATCTGCATGCTTTTCTGCGCTGTCTGCAGCTGAAGATTGGCATTTCGGAGTTGGATCTGAGCGTTTTGAAGTTGCTGCTGTGCGGTAAGAAATTCCTGCTTGGAAGCAACGCCCTGGCTGTACAGTCTTTGCTGCATATTAAACTGCTGCTGAACGTTGGATAGATTCATTTTAGCATTGGAAATCTGCAGATTGGCATTGTTTACTTCCTGCTGGGCTGCATTAACACTCTGAACATTCGGGACAATCTTAATAGTTGCAACCAGTTGCCCGGTTGTTACCTGATCGCCTTCATTCACCAGAATTTTATCGAGAATTCCGGACATGTTCGGTTTGATTTCAATTTCTTCCAGCGGAACAATTTTTCCGGTTGCCATCACTTTATCTTCCATATTTTGGATGACCGGTTTTCTGGTTAGAAAGGTTTCACTCGCAGATGAATTGGATTTTACGAGATAACTGATTCCTGCAAAGAGACCGATGGCAAGCAGAAGTCCGAGAAAAACATAAAGTGCTTTTTTCCAGGTGAATTTCTTTTTCATAGTGCTGTTTATGTAGGCGTTTTTTATTTTTTTTATTCAGATCTGAGGGCTTCAATCGGGCGGATTTTTACGGCGCGCTGTGCAGGAATCATTCCGATAATGAGTCCGAGGATCAGCATGATGGCCATGGCCGTAAATACATTGGAATATTCCACTGTTGGATTGTAGAACGGGAATGAGTCCTGATCTTTCGTCATAATATTAACGATGATCAGCAGAAAAATCCCGAAGATGAAGCCGATTATTCCGCTTGCCAGTGTTATTACGACGCTTTCCAGCAAAATCTGATTCCGTACTTCATTGGGTTTTGCACCAAGAGCGCGCCGAATACCGATTTCTTTGGTCCGCTCTTTTACGGTGATTAGCAGAATGTTGGAAATTGCGATCACGCCCGCCAAAATGGTCAGCGATCCCACGATAATGGTGAGCAACTGCATTCCGGTGAGAAATCCGGTCATTTTTTCAAACATTGTTCCTAAATTGAAACTTCCGAATGCATTGGTGTCTTCCGGTGAGACGTTGTTTTTATCCTTTAAAATCCGCTTCGCTTCTTCTTCTACTTGGGCAAGATCGGCTTCCGGACCGCTAACGATCGCGAAAAAATCGACACGGTCACCGTCGTTGTACATTTTGGTAAATGTTGAAAGCGGTATGTAAGCGGTTCGGTCATTATCCATCGGTCCGCCGGCTTTTGCTTCTTTGTACACCCCGATGACGTTGAAGAACATTCCTTTGATGCTCATCGATTTGCCGATAGGATCTTCATTTTTTTTCTCATCGAAGAAGTTATCATAAATCGCTTCACCGATAACCACAACATTCTTGCTTGCAGAAACATCAGCATCATTGATGTAGCGGCCGTAGAGAAGCTGTTTCTCTGAGATTTTATTTCCTGCAGGTGTATCGCCTGTTAAAGTATAAGTCGCATTGTTCCCTGCGCGGTTCATCAGTTCGCCGGGTGTTCCGAAACTTCCGCGCGAATTTTGTGGAGAAATGTATTCCACTTCACTGATCTTGCTTTTCAGCAGATCGATATCGCCAAGTCTCAGATCCATTGCTCTTCCTTTCGGAAAACCGTTGTAGGGGATGGTGGTATTCTGCGCCCACATGAATATACTGTTGGTTGCAAATCCGGAGAAAAGCTTGTCGAAACCGTTTTCCATACCTTTTGCAGCGCCCAGTAGACTTACAAAAAGGAACATACCCCAGCCAACACCGATCATGGTGAGAAATGTCCGCAGTTTGTTGTTGCGGAGCGAGTGGTAGATTTCCTGCGAGGTATCCAGTTTGAAAATGATATTCACTTGCGCTGGTTCTGAGATTAATAATTCATTTAAGTTTTCTTATTCCGCTCGTAAAGCTTCAATCGGTTTGATTTTACTTGCACGGTAAGCAGGAACGAAACCTGCAATGAGGCCTGCGATTACGAGGCTGATAAACGCCGCAAAGATCAGTCCCCAACCTACAGACGGATTCACAATAAAATATTCTTCGAGTCTGTTCCCGATCAGTTCCAGAGTCAGAATTCCGACGCCCACACCGATGAGTCCCGAAATAATCGTAATCACCATACATTCCTGCAGAATAAGTCCGACAATACCGCGCGGTTTTGCACCGATTGCTTTACGCACTCCGATTTCCTGTGTTCTTTCTTTCACGATATAAACCATGATATTGCTGATGCCGATAATTCCAGCCAGCAGCGTTCCCATTCCGATAAATGAAACGATTACAGTGATAACGAATAGAAACATGAAACTGTCCTTGAGACTTTCGGCACGGTTATTCACGCGAATTCCGCCCTGATCATCCGGAGAAACCCTTTTTCTCGCTTTCAGTTCTTCTTCCAGTTTGTCGCTGTAAGCAATGGCTTCGTCGGGATCCATATCTTCTTTGTAAGCGATGAAAATGGTGGAAATAGTATCAGATCCTTTTTTCATCTGCTGTAAAGTGGTTATCGGTACGCTGATCATTCTTTCATCAAAATCTCCGCCTTCATCAGCAAAAACCCCGATGACTTTAAACATGGTACCGTTTACTTCCAGTTCCTTACCAACCGGATCTCCGTTTTTGATGAGGTCGCGCTGAACCATTCTTCCGATTACCGCCACGTTCTGCCTGTTGGCGATGTCACGCGGTGAAATGAACCTGCCGTTGAGCAACGTTCTGTTTTCTATCGCCACTTCGTCTTCATTGGCTCCGCTGATTTGATAACTGCCGCTTTCTTTGCCGTATTTTACAGTTAGACTGGTAGAGTAGCGCGGTGTGGAATACTGCACTTTCTCGGGGTCTGATTCGATAACCGATTCATAATCTTCGTTGTTAAGCGTGATGACGCGGTCCGACTGCAGTCCGCCGTAGGCAAGCGTGGTTTTTCCCGTCATGATCCTGATCAGGTTTTGTGCATCGCGCGTAAACTGATCGGTAAATGCATTTTTTAATCCGGAACCTATGCCGAACAGTACGATGAAAATGTAGAGTCCCAGCGCAACGGTGAAACCCGAAAGCACTGTCCGCAGAATATTACTGCGAATAGATGCTATGATTTCCTGCCATCTGTCCAGATCAAACATACAATTTCTCTTATTTTTTTAAATTCGGTGGGTGTTACACCAGCACTTTTTGCTCTATGAAGATATCACTTTCAATGATGCCGTCTTTCAGCGTTACATTTCTCTTTGTTTGGGCGGCAACATCCGGCTCGTGAGTTACGACGATGATTGTTTTTCCTTCGGAGTTGATCTGCTGCAGAAGTTTCATGATATCATGGGTGGTCTGGCTGTCCAGTGCTCCGGTTGGTTCATCTGCTAGAATAACTTTCGGATTGCTGATCAGCGCCCGTGCAATGGCAACCCTTTGTTTCTGTCCGCCGGAAAGTTCATTCGGTAAATGATTCGCCCAAGGTCCGAGTCCTACTTTTTCAAGATATTCCTGAGCCATGCGGTTTCTTTCCTTTCGTGATACGTTCTGGTAATATAAAGGAAGCGCCACATTTTCGATGGCCGTTTTGTAACCGATAAGGTTGAACGACTGGAATACAAAGCCCAGAAATCGACTTCGGTATTCGGCGGCCTTTACCTCTGTAAGATGCTCAATCGGAATCTGGTCCAGTTCATAGATGCCGGAATCTTTTTCATCAAGAATTCCGATAATATTCAGTAGGGTAGATTTTCCGGAGCCGGAACTCCCCATAATAGACACGAATTCCCCTTCGCCAATTTCAAGATTGATGCCTTTCAGCACGTGAAGTTTGCTTTTCCCGGTATCGTAAGATTTATGGAGATCTTTAATCAGTAACATGGCGTTTTCGGCACTTTAGCAATTGGTACGAAAAAACAGATACTTGTTACAGCTAAATTGTGATTTTTTATGTTGCGGCAGCGTGCAGATAACTTTCGAGAATGTCGTGGCGGTCGCTCAGTTTTTTCTTGAGTCTCTGTTTTGATTTTTTGATCGCATCCGCCGTAACGCCAAGCAGCGCAGACATCTCTGTATTGTTAAAGCCGAGTTTGCTGAGTAAAATGATGCGCAGGTTAGAATCGGTGATCTCCGGAAATTAGGAGGTCCGCCGGATCTTCTGTTTTACTGATGTTTAGTTTAAAACGCATGTAAATAGTTGCTGAACAGAAGACTGTTTAATTTTATTCCTTATCAATTGCGATAATTTCAGTCCGGGAAGACGTAACATACGTGTTGAAGCACGTTTGGTGTCTTTGTGGAAAACTTTTGCGGGGAAAAAGCCCTTTCCGCCGCCTCCGACCTTTCAGATGACAGCGGGATTTTCTATTTTTGTTATTACATTAACCCTGCGTCACATCAGATTAATCCTGTAGACAGCAGAAATGTAATTTTCACATTATCAAAGGATTGAAACGGTCCTTTTGTTTAATAAATACTTTTGAATATAGAAGACAATTGATTATCTATGGGAATTTTCGATAAAAGAATCAGCTACAAACCTTTTGAATATCCGGAGATCCTTCAGTTTGTGGAGGCCATTAACAAATCCTTCTGGGTTCACTCCGAAGTGGATTTCACCGCAGACGTACAGGACTTCAAATCGCAGATGGAACTGCACGAAAAAAATGCGGTGAAACACGCGCTGTTAGCCATCGCACAGATAGAAGTTTCTGTGAAAACGTTCTGGGGTAACCTGTACACGCATCTTCCCAAACCTGAATTCAATGGGTTGGGTTCTACTTTTGCCGAATGTGAGTTCAGGCATTCAGAAGCGTATTCAAGATTACTGGAAGTGCTCGGGTATAACGAAGAATTCCTGCACGTGGTTGAAATTCCTGCAGTGAAGAAAAGAATTGACTTCCTGAGCAATGTACTGAAGCATGCCAATTCCACAACACCGAAAGAATATGTTTCTGCTTTACTGCTTTTCTCAATTCTGATAGAAAATGTATCGCTGTTCTCGCAGTTTGCTATTATTCTGTCTTTTACGAGGTTCAAAGGGTATATGAAAAATGTATCGATCATTATCGCATGGACTTCCGTTGATGAGCAGATTCATGCCAATGCAGGAATCTGGCTGATTAATAAAATCCGCGAAGAACAGCCTGAGTTGCTTACCGACAGCGATATCGAAGATCTTTATACGCTGGTTGATCAGTCAATTGAACTCGAATCCGAAATTCTGGACTGGATTTTTGAACTGGGCGAAATCGACAACGTTTCCAAAGAAGATCTCCTGAATTTCATGAAATACCGCGTAGACGACAGTCTGAAAAAAATCGGAATGCAGACGCGTTACAACATCACTCCTGAGCAGTACAGACCGATGCTTTGGTTCGAAGAGGAAGTATTTGCCAATTA
>JAEWOM010000042.1 GCA_023399675.1 Bacteroidota bacterium | reverse complement strand
ATATTGAATTGCAGTTTTAAAATGTAAAATTGCAGTTTAGAAATGTGGGTGAACTGCTTTACAAACTGATAGACTTCACGTTCTCTGGCACTTCTTTCCGCGGAGGTAAACAGTACTGATTTCAATTTATCGAGTAATGTTACCCTTGTAGCTCCGATTGCATTATTTCCGTGTTGGCGATAGAACATCAAAGGTTTGGGTTCGACAATCACTTTTCCTTTTTTTAAAGCAAATATCATTACAAACCAGTCGTGCATGAGGATTTTAGAATTATTTAGAGGCAAAACATCCTTCAAATCTCTGTTGAAAAGCATGGTACATCCCGGCGCCGCATTGAAGATGCTGATATAGGCGGTATTCTGCAGGAGTAATTCGGGTGGAAATTTATTCAGATTCCAAAAAGAATGGGAGACTTTGTTCAGTTTTTCGTCGGTGACAATTGCATCAGAAATAACCATAAGCGGAATCTTCCCGTATGTTTTTTCTGCCTCTTGCATCGCATTCATCATCACCGAGATTTTATCCTTCATCCACACATCGTCCTGATCGCAGAACATGTAATACGGAGCGTCAACTTCTTTCAGAATATGCAGAAAACTATCGGCAGGTCCGAGATTCTTCTCATGACCGGGCAATACAGTAATATTGGGATACTCTGCTGCAAATTCACCGATAATCTGTTGTGTGTTATCGGTTGAACAGTCATCTCTGATAAACAGTTTCCAGTCGTGATACTGCTGATTTACTAAAGATTCCAGTTGCTGTTGAAGGTAATTCTCACCGTTATAAACGGACATTAACAGTGCTAAAGTCATATATCCACCAGTAATTTAACATAGAAAATATCAAACAGCAGAAAAGAGAGTGCTATACCGATGAGCGCTAATTTCCCCGGTAATTTTCCCGGAATTAGAATCATTACGTAAGGTATCAACAGGATTTCCACAACACCCAGCAGTTCCTGAACCCGGAATGCGAAAACCGGCATCTTCGCTAAAAAAAGAAAACTGAAGAGGGAAAGCGCGTAGATTTTCACCAGGATATAAATCCTGTTGTCCTGCTCTGCAATTCTATCAGCAAAAATCATGAATGTATAAAGTAAAACAACCCTTACAAGAAGCACCGCATTAAACACATTAATTTCTTCCACATCGATAAAACCGAGATCCTGTAAGGTTTGGTATGCATCAATACGTTCTTGAAAATATGGTATCGGAATCGTGAAATTCAACACACTGCTCATGAAATAATATATATAGGCAGCAGGAACCAGAAAGTAAAAGACCTTCAGGTTTTTGCCGTTACCAAGAAAATACAGCGGAATAAGTAAAACGAGACTGTAATGAAAGATTACTGCTGCAAGAGCAACTGTAAGAAAAGCTGCAAGATTTCTTTTATAGATAAAATAAAGGGAAAGCAGCATAATACCGGTTGCAACACCTACCCTAATCTGCGTAAATTCATGCAGGATATAGTAATGACTGAAGTACACCAGCACACTTGCATAAAGATTGAATGCCATCACCCGGATTCCCCACAACTTTGCGGAAACTCCTAAAATTGCGAACGTGATGAATAGAGACGTTATACCATACTCTAGGTTGTACTTCAAAATATCACGGATAATGACGAAAGATTCTTCTACCGTACCCTGAATGTTCATGGTATACCAGTAGTTTTTATAAACATAATAATCCTTGCCTACATCCGGAGGTCTAAAGCCTGCGATCAGGACCAAAACTATACCGATAACTCCTAGAAGAATATTACTGACAATGCGGTTTTTGATGTCCATCAGAACGAGAACAGCTATAAAAAAGAACACCACCAGCAATGTTGCAATCATCAGAACTCAGATTGGTTTTCTTTAAAATAATTCAGCATTTTCTCTGCTATATGAGGCCAGTAAAACTGTGCAATTTCCTGCAGTGCGATTTCGGCTTTCCTTTCGGCACGTTCAGGTTCATTCATTAGCATTTCCGCTGCTTTTACAATCGCATCGCTGTTCTCAGGACTTACCAAAGTTGCATTCTGTGAATTCGACGGATAATAACCTGTTGTAATCAGTGCCGTTTTACATGCCATCGTTTCAATAACCGGATAATGAACCGCATTGAGCTGAAAAGTACCCGCGCAGATATAGCAATCGATTGAACGGTAAAAATCGGCCAGATTCTCATCACCGTCCGGCTTCAAAATTTTTATTCCGCTAATTTCTGCAAGTGAATCATCACCAAAAGCCGCGTGCAGTTCCACCTGGCTGCCGTATTTTGAACGCAGTTTCCTGAATGCCTCGATAACATATTCCGTTCCTTTCACTTTTTCCTTTCTCGCGATTGTCCCAAAGATAAAAGTATCTTTTTTGGTGAGTTTCTGTTTTTTCGGATAATAAACAGCGGCATCAAGCCCGGGAAGCACCACCCTTTCGGAAGTGATGCCTTTGTAGTCGCGGTACATTTCAGCATTCACAATGGTTTCGAGCGCATAGGAATATGATTTTTCAGCAATTCGGTGAAACAACCGGTTCTTCATACCCCCTTCCAGATAAAAGTCGGGTTCGTACGCCTGTACATAATAAAATTTTTTGGCACCAATTTTTGATTTCGCGACCGGTGCAGCGGAAAAACTCTGTGTTGCAAGCACGACATCAGCCTGAAGTTTACCCAGAGCGGATTTTGCAGCCCATCGTAACTGAAGGCTTTTAACCGGAGCAAAATCGGCTACATTTCCCGAAACAATTCTTCCGAAACCATCATAAAAAATCATGTTCGCTTTGGTAGGGTAATACGGTTTTCTGAATTGATGATAGGTGAGAAAAGAAACATCGTGCCCCGCATCAATCCAGTAATTTGCCAGTTGCGACAGCACACGAAAACCTCCTGCAGGCCCAAAATCAACGGTTAGCGGAATGATGATTTTCATGATGTTGCAGAGAATAACAGTTTTCTAAAAAGTACGAGCATCACCACACAATACAGAAAATAAGTGAGACAGTATGCCTGCGTTGCACCAATGACACCGTTTTTATCAACAAAAAACACGGAAGCAGCAACCATTATGACAGCAAAAATGATTTCTGTGATGATATATGGCCTCAACATGGATTTTGCCACCATAACAAACGCAAGCAGCCAGCTGCTGATCTTAAAAAAATCACCGAGCAACTGCCACTGAAAGAGCGGTTCCATCGGCAGAAATTCTTCAGTAAAAACCAGCCGGATGACGAATTCACGAAACAGAAATATCGCGACAAGTGCTACAGCAGTTATTGGGAGCATAACCGCATACGTTTTTAAAATTTCAGATCTAAGTTTTGCAGGAACATGCGTTTGCGCAAGTTTCGGAAGGTAATAAACACTGAAAGAAGATGTAATAAAAAGCAGAAACATCGCAGAGATCTTATTGACAGATTCCCAGAAGCCGGCAACCGTAAGTGAGAATCCATCAATAATGTAACTTCTTATTATTAACTGTGCAACCGGAACCGTCAACGCCGTCACAAAAGCCATGGCAGTAAAAGTAAAATACTTTTGGGTAGTGTTTCTTTTGATGCTTCTCCATAACTGTGCAGACAGCCATTTTTCTTTTCGCAGAATGAAAAGGGTTGCAAAAAGCATAATCCCCTGATAAGTTACCAACGCCAAAAGAACGCCCGGAAGTTCGTATAACAAAGCCAGCAAAACCGTCAGGACCAGTCCCATAACGCTGGTAATCATACTGATGCTTACATATGTTCTGTACTGCGTAAAACCGTTGACAACAGACAGAAAAAAATTATTCAGAGAAACAAAAACAAGGCTGAATCCGAATATGATAAACAAATAGTAGTAGCTGCTGTCATTCAAAATCCATTCACTCAGCGGCATACAGAAAACTGCTGAAACCAATCCTGCCAATGTCGCAAAAAAAAGTGTGAGCAGAAAACCGGTACTGATTGAATAATCCAGTTCTTCAGCATCTTCCCGGTATTCCGAAACAAATTTTACAACACCGTTATTTATACCGCCACTACCGATAGAAGTGAAAATTGCAATAAAATTCTGAAGCTGACCAACCAATGCTGTACCTGCAGGACCAATAATCGCTGCGACTACTTTCACCATTAAAAAGCTCGTACACAACTTTACCAGCATCGAAAGACCCGTAAACGAGAAAACTTTCAGCAACTCGCCGGCTCCACTTCCGGAAATTTTGTTTTTAAGTATACTCAGCAATTTTCAGGTAAGTATTTTGCACACTGTCAATCAGCGTGCGGTTTTCAATCAGGAGTCTCTCTTAAAGAAATGCCACCATTTCTTTTCTGTAGCGTGATAGCCGTAGCCATAGGTATTACCATAGCCGAAGTTCTGTCTCGAAATATCGTTGATCGCAATGCTCGCGTTGTGAATTTTCTTCGAATCTGCCGCATTTTCAACAAAAGTGATAAAGTCTTCTTCTGAATATTCCGAACGTACGATATAAACTGTAGCATCCGCTAAATCCGAAATCAGGAAGGAATCGGTAACCAGCATCAGTGGAGCCGTGTCCATAAGGACATAATCGTATCTGTTTTCCACGCTTTCCAGTAATTCAGAATATCTGCCGTTCATCAGCAAATCTGCAGGATTTGGCGGAATTTTACCTGAATAAATGAAATCGCAGTTCGGATGGAAACCACTCGGATGAATAATCTGATCGACATCAGTTACTGTACCGTGCAAAAATTCTGTAAGGCCGTCAGCGTTTTTCATTTCAGGTTTGTATCGCTGCAGCTGCGGATTCCTGATATCGGAACCAATAACCAGAACTTTACTTCCGCCTGAAGCCATAACCAAAGCCAGGTTAACAGAAATGAATGTCTTACCCTCCCCTTTTACAGAAGAGGTAAGCATTACTTTCTTCGCGGAAGGGCCGGAAGCCAGCAGATATTTCAGGTTCGTCATCAAAATCCTGAATGCTTCTGCAATCGGTGAAACATCATTCGGCTGTATAATAGATGACGCAGCCGTTTTCATTCTTGGTATTTCTCCGATAATCGGAATGTCTGTAAGATCTGTAATATCCCGTCTTCCTACAATTTTCTTGTTAAGTGCTTCACGCAGATATATAAAACCAAATGG
>JAEWOM010000165.1 GCA_023399675.1 Bacteroidota bacterium | reverse complement strand
CCGCAACTCCTACCTGAAAGAAGCGCCGGAACATTTGAGTTCCTTTACCAAGACATTTCTTGCATTCGGTTTTTTTGTTTTCGTTTTTATTAATCTGCTTTATTCGGAGCAGGATGTACGGTCGTTTTCGTTGATCTATCTGCTGATTACCGCTGTAACACTTTCGTTATTAAGAATTCTGCTGTTTCTGTACCGCAGAAATTACCGGTTTACACAGAATAAGACTTTCAGGACCGTGCTGATTGGCGATAACATGTACACGAGGAAAATCCTTGAAAATCAATATGCTGCAGATACTTTAGGCGTAAAAGGATTTTATTCGGCAGGGGCATCTGAAAACAGAAAGCATCTCGGAAACATCAATGATTTCGTTGAAGATCTTCAGGAAGGTGAAATTGAAACCGTGGTTTTTTGTGATGATAATATCAGCAAACAGCTCTACGAAGAAATTATCGATATCGCCGATGAAAAAATGGCACGCGTGTATTTTGTTCCCGATTTCAAATATTTGAAAGGCGATTATGAGGTTGAGGTCATCAACCGTGTTCCTTTGATCAATATGATGGCCGAACCGATGTCGCATCCGGAAAATCTGCTGCTGAAGCGTATTTTCGATGTGGTTTTTTCAACACTGGTGGTCATCTTCGTACTGTCCTGGCTTACACCGATCATTGCCCTGATTATTAAACTGGAAAGTAGAGGTCCGGTATTTTTTATACAGAAAAGGGCAGGGCTCAAAAATGAGACGTTCAACTGCATCAAATTCCGCAGTATGTACATCAACAGCAAAAGCGACTTGATTACCACCCGCAAGGGCGATAAAAGAGTTACAAATTTTGGGCGGTTTATGCGCAAAACCAGCATTGATGAGCTGCCGCAGTTTATCAATGTGCTTTTAGGAGATATGTCAGTTGTCGGTCCGAGACCGCACATGCTTTCACAAACCGATTACTACGCGAAAATTACCAAGAAGTATATGCTGCGCCATGTCGTGAAACCCGGCATCACCGGATGGGCTCAGGTTATGGGATCACGCGGTGAAATTTTCAAACTGGAGGATATGCAGCGCAGGATTGAAAAAGATATTTTTTATATAAAGAACTGGTCCTTTTTCCTCGATATCAAGATTATATTTCTGACTTTTTACAATACCCTCAAGGGCGATGAACAGGCCTATTAAATAAAATTTGCAATCCCAAGTGAAATGAAAATTCGTGAAACTCCTTTAAAAGACTGTTATATCATTGAGCCGACTATCTTTGAAGATGACCGCGGTTATTTTTTTGAAAAATACAACGAGAAGAAATTTGAAGAATTAACCGGTATGAACGGTCATTTCGTACAGGATAATATCTCGAAATCTACATATGGCGTTTTGCGTGGACTTCATCTGCAGAAAGGTGAACATGCACAGGCGAAACTGGTTTCCTGTCTGGAAGGGAGTGTTTGGGATGTTGCTGTGGATTTGCGGAAGGATTCCCCGACGTTCGGAAAATGGTACGGAATTGAACTAACCGAAGAAAATAAACTGCAGTTTTATGTTCCGCGCGGATTTGGTCACGGATTTTCAGTGCTTTCTGAAAGGGCTGTTTTTGCATACAAATGCGATAATTTCTATAACAAAGAATCAGAAGGAGGAATTTTCTGGAATGATCCGGAGTTGGGAATCGACTGGAAATTACCCGAACAGGATATACAGCTCTCCGAAAAAGACAAAGTGCAGCAACTGTTTGCAGAAAAGAATTTTTAATGCATGAATAAGCAGGAAATCTGCGATGAAGTCATCGGTATTGTCGAATCAAAATTGCAGAAACTTCACGGCTTGATCTCCGGTACCAGATCGTCCAATTCCGAAACTAAAAGTTCAATGGGCGATAAATATGAAACAGGTCGCGAAATGCTTCAGCAGGAAATAAACAAACTGGAAATGCAGGCTGCGACACTGCAGAATATGCTGAATGTGCTGCGCAGAATCAATGTTTCTCCACATTCGCGAATTCAACTGGGCAGTCTGGTAGAAACGGCATCAGCCGTTTACTATATTTCGGTTTCTGCAGGCGAATTTTCATTACGTAACCGTAAAATTTTTGCAATTTCCGCGGAAAGCCCTGCAGCAATGGTGATGAAGGGTCTTCAGGCAGGCGAGACGTTTGAAATGAACGGTGTGAAGCAGCAGATTATGCAAGTTTCTTAATTTTTCTATCTTTGAATCAATTCCTTTATCATGCAGAATTACCTCGGACTTTTACAGCATATTTTAGATCATGGAACAGATAAATCTGATCGCACCGGAACCGGGACGCGAAGTGTTTTCGGATACCAGTTGCGTTATGATCTGTCCAAAGGCTTCCCGCTGGTAACGACCAAAAAAGTACACCTTAATTCTATTATTCACGAGCTTCTTTGGTTCTTAAAAGGTGATACCAATATTCAGTACCTTAAAGATAACGGTGTGTCTATTTGGGATGAATGGGCTGATGAAAACGGGGATCTCGGTCCGGTTTACGGTGCACAGTGGCGCAGCTGGAGAGGAGCCGATAACAAGGTAATCGATCAGTTTTCGCAGGTGATGGAAGAAATTAAGATCAATCCGGATTCCCGCCGCCTGATCGTATCTGCCTGGAACGCAGCTGAAATTCCAAATATGGCATTGGCGCCGTGCCACACCATGTTTCAGTTTTATGTTGCCGACGGAAAACTGTCTCTTCACCTGTATCAGCGCAGTGCCGATGTTTTTCTTGGCGTACCTTTCAATATCGCGAGTTATTCGCTTTTGGTGATGATGGTCGCACAGGTTTGCGGACTGAAACCGGGAGATTATGTTCACAGTTTCGGCGATGTTCATATCTACAACAACCATTTTGAACAGGTGAAACGACAGCTTTCCCGTGATCCGAGACCGCTTCCTGTAATGAAGATCGATCCGGAAATTAAAGACATCTTCGGTTTTAAATTTGAGGATTTTACGCTGGAAAATTATGATCCGCATCCGGGAATAAAAGCTCCTGTCGCAGTCTGATTCTCACTATCTTTCCCTGGATTTTCTCTTTGTCGAAACCGTTGTTCTGTAACAATTCCCTGAATTCATCGACTGATTTACAGCAGATTTAGATGAAGAATAAACTCTGCTAAATTGAAAATGAAATATTTAAAAGTATCTCTGGATCAGCAGGAAGATCCGGCAAAAATTCAGCACCTTTTGCAGTTGATCAAAGGTATTGCATCAGTAGAAATCATCGATGATGAAAACCCTGAAAGCGAACTCAAGAAAGCCTTCATTAAAAGTAAGGAACAACTGAAAAAAGGCGAATACGAGACCATTGTCAGTGATATTTTTGATATCCTGATCTCTCCAAACAGAAGTAATGTCCACATTTTAAATTCAATAAAATTCTGCATATGAAAAAAATGCTGATTTCGGCTTTATTGCTGGCCGCAGTCTTCAATTTTAACGGTGTTTATGCACAGACCGAAACCTCCGGAAGGGAAGCGGTTTACAGAGCTGCAGCGACCAAACTTACCGAATTGAAACATACAAAACTGAATGTGAGTTTCGATTATGGCAAAGAACAGATGAACGGAGAAGCATGGATTACTGCTGCGCCGTTTTTTTATACACAGAATGAGTTGGTTCTCGATGCGAAAGCGATGCTCATTCATGAGGTTGCACTTGAAAAAGCAGGTAAGAAAACACCGCTGAAATACACGTATACCAATGATGTACTCAATGTTTCACTGGATAAAGCGTATCAGAAAAATCAGGATTATACGGTCTATATTAAATATACAGCACGACCAAACGAGGTGAAACCTGGCGGAAGTGCGGCGATTACGGATAACAAAGGACTGTATTTCATCAATTCCGACGGAAAAGAAACCGGAAAGCCAACCCAAATCTGGACGCAGGGCGAAACCGAATCTTCTTCTGCCTGGTTTCCGACGATCGACAAGCCAAATCAGAAAACCACACAGGAAATCATCATGACTGTACCCGACAGGTACGTTACCCTGTCGAATGGTGAATTGAAATCGTCCACGAAATCGGGGAGCGGAATGCGCACCGACCACTGGGTTATGAATAAAAAACATGCGCCCTATCTCTTCTTCATGGGTGTCGGTGAATATGCTGTGGTAAAGGATAAATGGAGAAATATACCGGTAGATTACTACGTTGAAAAGGAGTTTGAGCCTGTTGCCAAACAGATTTTCGGTAATACGCCGGAAATGCTTGAATTCTTTTCCAAAAAACTCGGTTATGATTATCCGTGGAATAAATA
>JAEWOM010000127.1 GCA_023399675.1 Bacteroidota bacterium | reverse complement strand
GATGAATCCCGCTGCTGCTTTCTCGGTAAATCCGAACTCTCTTAACTGGTTGAAGCTGATTTCATTGAGATCAATTGTGGTAAAATCTGTCTTAGCAGCCTCTGCCTGTAGTTTGTTGCGTTCATGTGCCGTTTCATTTGCAGATTCGCTTTTCAGTTGAATAAATGGTTTCAGTTCGTCAAATTTCTCAGCAGAAATAACATAGCACTTTTGGATTTGCTCAAGGTTTTTGAAACTGCCTTTCAATATGCTGTTGCGGTAATTAACGATTACTTCCGACTGTTTCTGTGAAAATCCCAGCGTTTTCCATCCGTCGACATCCAGTTCATTGGGATCGAAATTCCGGAGTTCATATTTATGCTGAACTCCTGGAGAATTCGGAGTTCGGTATGTAGTTGATTTGTTTTCCGACGGAGCAAATGCCGGCAGCAACAGAAACGGCTCCAGTTTTTTGTAGTTTTCATCACTGATGATAAAACATTCTCTGAATTTTTCTTTACTTCGAAAACTTCCGCCCAAATAATCCCGGTATTTAAGGATGGCTGCGGACTGCTTTTCCGAAAATCCCATTGTCTGCCAGTCAGCTGCTGTAAAAACATCAGGATTGAACTTTCCGGTAATGTTTAATCCTTGGTTGCTGAGTTTTTCGAAGCGATAGAATTTTTCCTGTTTGGGTGCAGATTCGGGCAGAATAATAAACGGTTCAATTGCGTTGAATGCTTCTTCGGAGATGGCATAGCATTTCTTCAACTGCTGTTTGGATGTAAATGTTCCGCCGACAACGTCTTTGTATTTCAAAATGGTTGCTGCCTGTTTCTCTGAGAATCCCATTTTCTGCCAGTCTTCACCGGAAAGTTCGTTGGGATCGAATTCCGCGCTGACTGAAACACCTGTTCTTACAGTTTTTATTTCAGTAAAAGCAATGTCAGAAGCTTCTGTATTTGCAGTGCCGGATTTTTCAGCATTTGCGAATTTGAAACCGAAAACAGTTGCTCCAATAAGCAGTATGCCGATTAACGGATTTCTGATATGTTCATTTTTGCCAATCATAACGGTGATTTTGTTTGGACAAAAATAAGCGGTCACCATCGGCGACCATTCAGGTAAATACCCTGAATGGTATCAGGAAAAACCCCTAAATCTGTTCTTCCGGGTCTACCAGAGAATCTTTTAGCTTCTGAAGTTCGGCCCGCAGAAAAATGAGCCTGTCGATAACCGATACGGTATCTGAAATCTTATTGTTGGTTGTGAGCGCTATTTTCGCACCGTCCAGCGTGTAGCCTTTCTCCTTTACGAGATGATAAATTATTTTGAGGTTTTTAATGTCCTCCGGCGTGAAATAGCGGTTTCCTTTTTTGTTTTTCTTGGGTCTTAAGATGGCAAATTCCTGCTCCCAGTACCGGATCAGCGAGGTGTTTACGTCAAACGCTTTCGCTACTTCTCCGATAGGATAGTACAGTTTGTCCGGTAGTTCTATTTTTTTTGCCATTGTACAAAATTAATAAAATATAAAAGCGGCCCAAATAAATGAGCCGCTCAGACTTTGTAAAATTTAAAATTAGATAGTGTCACCGGTCGAATCCATAGAATCCTGGATTCCGGTTCTTTTTCTGAATGCATATGACCTTTCCGTTCCCGGCATGTATGCATTGTTTCGGGCTTTGCTGATGATTCTTGCGCGCTCAGCTTCAGTGAGGTCATTGGCTCCGGCAGTGGTAAATTCTTCCGCCTGCGGATAATATTCTTTCGTGAAATCGTTCACATTGATTGCGCCCATGTCATTCATGATATCCCGGGCCTTTTCAGCACGGTCCACATCATCGGTGTAAACCGTTACCATGTTACTGCGTGTTCCCGCATAACTGTATCTTTTGCGGTTGTCTTCATCTTCTCCGAAAAGCCATGACCAGAACCCGGAGGTGTTTTCATCTTCGTCGTAGTCGT
Source organism: Bacteroidota bacterium (assembly GCA_023399675.1). Taxonomy (GTDB): domain Bacteria; phylum Bacteroidota; class Bacteroidia; order Flavobacteriales; family Weeksellaceae; genus JAEWOS01. The sequence goes on along the minus strand of JAEWOM010000127.1, from coordinate 862 downwards.
AATCGATGTCGCGGTCAATTTCTTCGGTACGGTTGTAGCGCGAAACGCTGTAGTCTTCTTTTTCGAACCCGTTGTTGTCGAGTTTGTTTGATGCTTTTTCCGCATCATCAAACTTTGGAAACATTCCAATTACTGTGTAAGCCATAATGTTGATTTTTTCTGATTAATAAATGTTATGCAGGGTATATCAAAAAACATGTCAAATTCAGCAACACTCCTGAACTTTAAAACAGTTTAACTTACTGTTAAAAAAATTTGCTGATGAAGCCTTTAAATCAGAATGATCAATGGTATGCACATTTGATTGCTAATAAGCTCTAATTCGTAAATAATTTCTAATTAGAGAGGCTATTACCGCAAATGCGGAACATACTGCATTCCGAAAACGTTAATGTGGAAATAATATAAATCACGCTAAAATTGCTGGATTAGTGCTTTTTTTGTATTTTTGCAGCCGCTTTTTGTGGGTATTGGCAGAAAAGCTAATGAATTCATTTTAAACTACTTCCTGAATCTTATCTTCCCACAGTTGCCGGATGAGAGTGAAGGAATACAAATTTTTATTTATGTCTGAAATTAAAGACGAGGTTCTGATGAACCAAAATGTTGCACCTGAACAATTCGACTGGGATTCTTTCGAATCCGGACTTGACGCTGATGCAAGACAGGAAAAAACCGATCTTGAAGAAATCTACAAAGGTTCTCTTACCGATCTGGAAGACAACGACGTACTTGTTGGTAAAGTTGTAAGACTTACAGACAAGGAAGCGATTGTAGACATCAACTTCAAATCTGAAGGTGTAATCTCTCTGAACGAATTCCGTTACAACAGCGGCCTTAGCGTAGGTGACGAAGTGGAAGT
>JAEWOM010000037.1 GCA_023399675.1 Bacteroidota bacterium | reverse complement strand
GGCAGACTGGAAAAAAACATTCGTAAGAACGAGTTTGACTTAGCTGCATCGACGTACGACGTAGAAAAAATAAAAAATGATATTTCGCTGCAGGTTGCGCAGCAGTACTTACAGATTTTACTCAATAAAGAAATTGAAAAAATCGCGCAAAGTGCTTTGGAAAATGCGGAAAAACTTCATACCCGGGCAAAAATAACCACAGAAGTCGGTACCACTCCGCAGACGATTCTTGCTGAAGCAAGTGCTGCGCTTGCAAGGGAAAGGCAAAATGCCGTCAATGCTGAAATCAACACCAAACGAAGTCTCTTTGAACTCGCACAGTTACTTAGACTGGAAGATTACGAAAATTTTGATGTTGTTGATGTAAATGTAGAGGACAGACCTGAAGCGCCGCTTCATTCAATTGAATCACTTTTGCAAACCGCTTATGATAATCAGCCGCACATCAAAGCTGCGGAAAACCGTATTCAGGCTGCAGAAGCACAAACGGAGATCACGAAAACGGCTTTCTGGCCGTCAGTCAGCGCAGGAGCCGGAATTGGCTCCTCCTATTTCAATTCTCTGGTAACCAACACCGTCGGCAGGGATCTTTACGGAAATCCAATCATGGAAAGCGGATTCTTTAAACAGTACAAGGAAAATTTTGCGCAGCAGATTAACCTTTCCGCTTCGATTCCGATTTTCAACAAAGGAATCACGAGACTGCAGGTTGAGCAAAGCAAAATCAACGAAGATATCGCGAGAACAAACCTGGCTCTGCAAAGACAGGATGTGCTTCAAAGTGTACAGCGTGCGAAATTTGATGCAGAAAGCAACTACCAGGTATATCTTTCAGCGGTTGAAGCTGCCGAAAGTTCCAGACTTGCCCTGGATTTTGCGGAAAAAAGTTTTGCTGCAGGACGAAGTACCATTTTTGATGTAAATATTGCCCGAAATAATTATGCAAATGCACAGGGCTCTGTTTCACAGGCTAAATATAATTACCTTTTCAGCATGAAACTCCTTAACTTTTATGCGGGAATTCCTATTTCATTATAATCATTGCCGCTAAGAAAACTCATACCTTATCTTCCGGAAGGCGTAATTCCGTTTCTGAAAACGTGGATTGCCGATTATTCGATTCATATCGTTATTACAAGAGACCGAAAAACCAAACTCGGCGATTATCGCAGCAAAAAGGATGGCTCTCACAGAATATCCGTGAACTCAACGCTGGAACCCGAACTGTTTTTCTTTGTGCTCACGCATGAGTTCGCGCATTTGATTTCATTTGCAAAATTCGGCCGACGAATCGCTCCACACGGTCCGGAATGGAAACATACCTACCGCGAAATGCTCTTGGAAAGTATTGAAGTGTACAGTGACAGTTTAAAACCGCATATTTTGAGATATGCCCGTTCTCCAAAAGCAAATTTTATGGCCAGTCCGGAACTGGTTGCTTATTTTGAAAGAACAGTTGTCCGCGACGACGAAACGTATGTGCACGAACTCCGGACAGGGCAAGTGTTCCACTTTCGCGGATCCGATTATCGGATGGAAGGCAAGATTAAAAAGAATTATCTTTGTACGAACCTCTCCAGCGGCAGAAAATATGCTTTCAGGCCGATGGCGAAGGTGAACCAAAAAAAATAAAAAATGTCTACTTCGAATAACTTCTGCGTTATCATGGCAGGTGGAATAGGAAGCCGTTTCTGGCCGATGAGTACTCAGAAATTCCCAAAGCAGTTTCAGGATATCCTCGGAACCGGCAGAACCATGATACAGCAAACTTACGACCGGATTTCACAGGCGGTACCGAAAGAAAACATTCTGGTAATCACCAATAATGAATACGTAAACCTTACCGTGCAGCAACTTCCGGATATACCTGCTGAGAATATTGTGGGTGAACCCATGATGAAGAATACCGCAGCCTGTAATATTTACATGGCTAACAAAATTGCCGCTTTAAATGCGGATGCAAATATCATCGTTTTACCTGCTGATCATCTTATTTTGAAGGAAAGTGCATTTCTTGAACACGTTCAGTACGCGTTTGATCTCGCCTCAAAAAATGATTACCTCATCACTTTAGGTATAACACCGACACGTCCGGATACAGGCTACGGCTATATTCAGTTTGTGGAGAAAAAAGGTGAAAAAGTACACAAAGTGAAGACGTTTACCGAGAAACCGGATCTTGAATTTGCCCGCACATTTCTCGAAAGTGGTGATTTTCTGTGGAATGCCGGTATTTTTATCTGGAATGTTAAAAGCATAAACAAAGCCTTTCATAAATATCTCCCGGAGATGACCGAACAGTTCTCTTCGTGTGAATACAATGCAGCTGGTGAACTTCACTGCATCGAAACCATTTATCCTAAAGTAAATAAGATTTCCATTGATAACGGTATTCTGGAAAAAGCGGATAATGTGTATGTGATTCCGGCAGATTTAGGCTGGAGCGATTTGGGAACCTGGACTTCGGTTTTCGAGAATGCTGAAAAAGATGAAGAAAACAGCACCATTACGGGCCGATTTGTGCGCACCTATAACGGAACCGGAAATATTATCCGGCTAAAAAACAGGAATAAAGCAGCAGTGATTGACGGACTTAATGACTATATTATCGTTGATACAGAAAAAGCACTGCTGATTTGTCCCAGAGACCATGACCAGCAGATCAAACAGTATGTCCAGGACATTCGGAATGAGAAAAACGGAGAGAAATACGTGTAGAATAGCAGCCATCATTTAACGATGGCTTTTTTTTTGTATCAAATTATAAAAATAATTATTTAGAAAAAATGAAGAAACTGCTCGTAATTCCTGCATTACTTTTCGCAATGCAGATTTCCGCACAGGAAAAAAAACATATCGTAGACGCATATACACTGCTGAAAATGATTACGCCAAATGAAAAACTGGACGGTTGGCTATTGGCAAACAACCATAACGGAGAAAACAGAATTTTAAAAACTACCGGGTACACCGATAATTTCGACCAGCAGACTACCGGTTTCAAATTCGCAGAAGATCCCGGCTTTTACTATATTGCTTACAGCAAAAATGGCATGTGGAATTATGTACGTACCATGGAGGAACTCCGAACTTTCGTAGGAACTGTAGACAATGCAGAAGAAGCGGGAGTTGAAGCAATGGCGGAAGGATATTTTTTCGATACGGAGTACAAAGATTACTCGTCCAACTACCGACAGGATGCGGAAAATTTCTATTTCGAAGCGGCAAAAGTAACTTCACAAGCTTGTCCGTATGCTAAATCGAATTTTGCACTGACGGTTAACAAATCCACCGGAAAAATAACTGCAGCTGAGAATTTAGGAGTCTATTCTGAAGTTTATGAGAAAACTTGCGAGAACAACCCGCACTATGATGCATTGAAGACACAAATGGTTGAAGCCCAGAAAGAGCGTGATGAAAAAGCAGCTCAGCAGAAGGAAACGAACGAAAAACTTAAGAAAAAACTGCGTGCGACGATGAGAAAAAACTCGCGACGGTAATAACTGAAAGCAAACATTAGTGCCACTGACAACAGTGGCATTTTCTATTCTGCCTCTAAAATCTGTTCTGCAGCGCTTTTCGATTTTACTTTGTCAATGACACGTACACAAACACCCGATTCATCAAATATGAATGTGGTACGCACAATTCCCATGTACGTTTTGCCGAACGTGGTTTTCTCCTGCCACACACCAAATTTCTTCAGGATATCGTGGTTTTCATCTGCCAGAAGATCAAACGGAAGATTGTTTTTTTTCTGAAAGTTCTTTTGCTTCGTTACACTGTCTGCAGAAATTCCCAGAATTTCATAACCGGCATTTTTCAGTGCTCCGTAATTTTCTGCCAGATTGCATGCTTCCACAGTGCAGGTTGGTGTACTCGCTTTCGGATAAAAAAATACGACGAGTTTCCTGTCTGCAAAATCACGGGAAGTGACTGTTCTTCCATCCTGCTGAACCGCTTCAAATTCGGGTAAACGATCTCCTACCTTTAACATAATTCATACTTTTGCTCAAATTTACCGATTTAATGACCAAAAAACAAAGGGCCGACCTGGTACGCACAGAACTCGAAAAACTATACCCGGAAACTCCGATTCCGCTGGATCACACCGATCCTTTCACCTTACTGGTTGCTGTAGCACTTTCTGCACAGACAACAGATAAGATGGTAAACCAGATAACTCCGGAACTGTTCGCCGTAGCCGGTACCCCGCAGAAAATGTCAGCTTTAACAGTCGATGAAATCCGGGCTTTGATTGCACGAATCGGTCTTGCGAATACCAAGGCAAAAAATCTGCATCTCATGGCAAACATGCTGGTAGAAAAGTTCAACGGTGAGGTTCCGAAAACATTCGACGAACTGGAATCTTTGCCTGGAGTGGGCCACAAAACGGCTTCGGTGGTAATGAGCCAGGCTTTCGGCATCCCGGCATTTCCTGTTGATACGCATATCCACAGACTGATGACGCAATGGAAACTTACGAGCGGAAAAAACGTCGCTCAGACAGAAGCAGATGCCAAAAAACTTTTCCCAAAGGAAAGCTGGAACAGGCTGCACCTACAGATTATTTATTATGGTAGAGAATACTCCCCTGCGCGCGGCAAAAGAGATCGGGATTTTATTACGGAAATGTTACTGGGTTGAGAGTTTTTCTGTAAGCGCTCTCACCTTGGCATTCAGGTCTGCGTAATCGAACGGTTTTGCAATAAAATCATCTGAGCCGGACTCCTCACTATGCTTAAGCGCCGCTGGATGTGCCGACATCATGATAATCTTTAAATTTTTCGTTTCTCCATCTGCGCGGAGTTCCCGAATCAGGGTACGTCCGTCTACGCCCGACATCAGCATGTCGGTAATCAGCAAATCCGGTTTTTCTTTGCGGATCATCTCCCGTACAATCATGGGGTTTACGCAGGTAATTACGCGGTAACCGTCAATTGCCAGAAGTGTCTGCACCATGTTACAGATGTCGCCGTTATCGTCAACTACTAAAACTTTTATCATCTTGTTTTCGGTAGTATGCATACACTTGCAGAAAACACGGCATGCATACTATAATTTTATCAATTTGCAAAGACAAAGATACGTTTCTTTTAAATACGAATCATCATAATTCATATTTCGAAGATATTATCTAACCGTCGTTTTTAGCCCAGGTTTCCATTTTTCGCTCTAAAACTGAAATAGGAAGGCATCCCTGATTCAAAATTTCGTCGTGGAATTTCTGAAGGCTGAACTTTTTCCCCATCGACTTGCTGTATTTGTCGCGAAGTTCCCGAATTTTCAGCGCACCGATCTTATAACCCAGTGCCTGGCCCGGCATCGCCATGTACCGCTCCACTTCTGCAACAGCTCCCGCTTCATCATACGCTACATTGCTCAGAAAATATTTAATCGCCTCATCTCTGGTCATGGTACCACCATGAATTCCTGTATCGATAACGAGACGAACCGCCCGGAGCATCTGATCGCTGAGATAGCCTAACCGCTGATACGGATCTGTATACAGCCCGAATTCCGGACCGAGCGTTTCACAGTAATGAGCCCAGCCTTCGCCGAATGCGCCAATCCAGCCAAATCTCATGAATTTCGGGATTTCTGTATTTTCCTGCTGCAGTGAAACCTGAAAATGATGTCCCGGAATCGCCTCATGAAGATACAAAGATTCCATTCCACTTGTTACATTAAAAGCGGAAGGATTGGGAAGCGGCACATAAAAAATACCGGGTCTTGTACGGTCTGCAGATCCCTGCATATATTCGGCACTCGCTGTCTGCTCGCGAAATTTTTCAGTCTGCCTGATTTCAAAAGGGGTTTCCGGCGTCACCGAGAACATGTCTTTGATTTTTGGCTGAATCTTTTTCTGAATCTCCCGAAAAGCATTCAGCACTTC
>JAEWOM010000244.1 GCA_023399675.1 Bacteroidota bacterium | reverse complement strand
CGTTGTTTGAAACATTCATTTCCATTTTAAACTAAATTATAATTGTTATTTTTTTAAAGTTTCTGTGCGTAAAATAACTACAAATATTTTTTTAATGCAACATTTTTGCTTCAAGCCAATTCATTTTTTTTAATGTTAACAAGGCTTAATATTGCAATATTGCTAAGAAATATTCGGCAGAATTTTTAATTATTGGTCAAATATATGTTAATATTGTGTATAATTAATAATTCATTTGAGATCGCATCAATATTCTAAACTGCGAAATAACGCACCCGCAGACTTAGTGTACTATATTGATAATCTTGTTCTGCACCACAATAATCTTTTTTACGGGTGCATCCTTTAGCTGACTGATTACGCGCTCGTCTTCTAAAGCTACCTTTTCTACAGCACTTTTGTCGAGATCACTGGGTAATTTCATTTTAAAACGCATTTTCCCGTTGAAACTCACCGGATATTCGAATTCAGATTCGGTAAGAAATGCTTCATTCAGTTCCGGAAAGGGTGCAAACTCCACCGAAGTTTCGTGACCCAGATTTTCCCACAGTTCTTCGCAGATATGCGGAGCATACGGTGAAACGATTACGGCAAGCGGTTCCAGTATTTTACGCTTATTGCATTTCAGTTTTTGGAGCTCATTCGCGGCAATCATAAACTGAGACACTGAAGTATTAAACGAAAAATTCTCGATATCGTATATAAACTTTTTTATTAATGTATGCAGTACCTTGTATTCTGCAGCTGAAGGTTCATCATCAGAAACAGAAAACTGGTCTCCGGAAAAGTACAGGTTGTAGAATTTTTTCAAAAATCCGTACACTCCGCTCAATCCCTGTGTATTCCACGGTTTGCTCTGTTCCAGCGGACCCAGAAACATTTCATAAAGCCTTAAGCAGTCGGCTCCGAATTCTTCGCAGATATCATCGGGATTAACGACGTTATATTTGGATTTCGACATTTTTTCCACTTCCCGTTCCGTGATATACTTTCCGTCTTCCAAAATGAATTCCGCGTCAGCGAATTCAGGTCGCCACTGTTTGAATTTCTCCATGTCGAGTTCATCGGTGTGGTCTTTCAGCAGCGATAAGTCAACGTGAATTTTTTGCGTGGAGTACTGATCTGCCAAATTTTTGGAAACGAACTGGGCGGTTCCTTCAATTCGGTAGACAAAAGCACTCATTCCCAAAATCATGCCCTGATTGATCAGTTTCTTGAAAGGCTCGTCGAAAAGTGCGTAACCACGGTCTTTCAGGAACATATTCCAGAAACGGGCGTACAGCAAATGTCCGGTTGCATGTTCATTTCCTCCGATATAAAGGTCGACCTGACCCCAGTAATTGACCAGTTTTTTATCAGCAAATTCGTCATCGTTATGCGGATCCATATAGCGCAGAAAATACCATGAACTTCCTGCCCAGCCCGGCATCGTAGAAAGTTCAAGCGGAAATACGGTTTCACCATCGATCAGATCTACCGATACCACTTTTTCTTCCATTTCATCCCATGCAAAATGAACAGCATTTCCCAACGGCGGATCACCGTCCTCTGTGGGCAGATATTTTTCCACCTCCGGTAATTCGAGTGGCAGTGCAGATTGCGGTAACGTGTACGGCAATTCATTTTTATAATATACCGGCACCGGTTCTCCCCAGTATCTCTGTCGGGAGAAAATGGCGTCGCGTTGTCTGTAATTGGTTTTTCCGTGACCGATTCCGCGGTTTTCGATTTCGTCGATGATCTTGGTTTTGGCGTCCTCGTAATTCAGGCCGTTCAAAAATTCAGAATTTACACAAACAGAGTCTTTCGAGTCATAAGATTCTTCCTGAATATCTTTGTCGTTCTTAATAACGTTTGCAATCTCCAACCCGAATTTTTTTGCAAAACGGTGATCCCGTTCGTCATGTGCAGGAACTGCCATAACCGCACCGGTTCCGTAGCCCATCAAAACATAATCAGAGATATAGATCGGAATATTTTTGTCCGTAAACGGATTGACAGCATAGCATCCGGTAAATTCTCCGCTGACTGTTTTAACATCGGACATGCGGTCGCGCTCAGTTTTCTTTGAAGTTTCTTCAATATAATGTTCAACTGCTTCTTTTTGTTCGGCAGTAGTAATTTTTTCAACGAGCGGATGTTCGGGAGCCAAAACCATGAAAGTAGCTCCGAAGATGGTGTCCGGTCTGGTGGTGAAAACCTCGATATGTTCATGCACGTCTGACGCCAGTTCAAACTGTACCGAAGCGCCCTGCGATTTGCCGATCCAGTATTCCTGGGCATCTTTTAATGGCTGCGGCCAGTCGATTTCACTTAATCCCTCCAAAAGTCTTTCGGAGTAGGCTGTTATTCGCATGCTCCACTGCATCATCTTTTTCTGAAACACAGGATAACCTCCGCGTTCCGATTTTCCGTCTTTTATTTCGTCGTTTGCGAGAACCGTTCCGAGTGCCGGACACCAGTTCACCGTCGTTTCTGCGCGGAATGCGAGTCTGTAATTAATCAGGATGTCTTGTTTTTCGATTTCCGGTGCGCTGTTCCATTCATCTGCAGTAAACTGCAGTTCTTCCGTCTGTGCAGCAGACAGATGATCGGTCCCGAATTCTTCGAAGTGTGCAATCAGAGAAGAAATAGGTTCAGCTTTGTCCTTCGCTTTATTGTACCACGAGTGAAAGAGTTCTGTAAAAATCCACTGCGTCCATTTGTAATACTGCGGATCAGAAGTTCTCAGTTCCCGACTCCAGTCAAATGAGAAACCAATTTTCTTCAGCTGTTCCTCATATCTTGCAATATTGCGCTCTGTGGTAACCGCCGGATGCTGTCCGGTCTGAATTGCATACTGTTCTGCGGGAAGGCCGAACGAATCGTAACCGACAGGATGCAGTACGTTAAACCCCTGATGTCTTTTAAAACGCGCATAAATATCTGAAGCGATATAGCCCAATGGATGACCGACATGCAGACCTGCGCCGGAAGGATACGGAAACATATCCAGCACGTAATATTTGGGTTTGGAAAAATCGTCTGCAGTTTTAAAGATCTCTTTATCCTGCCAGATTTTCTGCCATTTTTTTTCAATCTGTTGATGGTCGTAAAACATTTGGGTAAATTTTCCTGAGGATTTTCAAACTAGCTACAAAAGTAATCAATAAATAGAAAAGAAGTTCACCTGAAATTCGGTCAGCAAACAAAAAAAGCTCCCGTTGAAGGAAGCTTTAATTCTTTACAGATAAAGGTTTACTGAACTTTTACGAGTGAATACGTTTTTGAAACATATCCGCTTGCATTGAATTCTTCAATTTTAAGGTTCATTGTGCTTTCTGTAACATCGGTAATCGCTCCCTGCTCAGAAAGGTTGATGTAATCGATAATCAGTTTTCCACTCAACTTATCGTAAGTGTATTTGAAGGTTGCATTGTTAGTCTGCACGCAGGTGGTGCCTCCAAGCATTTCTTTCTGCAGAACACTTCCGCTCAGGTCTTCGTTAAAAATCCAGCCGCCGTCCATTTCACACTGCGAATAAATATAGGTTTCAGTTGTGGTGGTGGTATCGTTGTTAGCCACGGTGTTTTTCACCATTTGCGTTGGTTGCCACACACCGACGATTGAGTGTTCAATCGGGTCATCATCTTTACAGCCGGTCAGAATGATCATAAAAGCAGCAGCAAATAATATTATCAGATTTTTCATATTCTACATTTTGGCGCTAAAATTAAATATTTTTTGTGGGTTATCGATGATTTTGGACTAAAATAAACGCATTTAAACAATTATATTTGCAGAAATAAGCAGGAGTGGCGGAAGTTTCGATCATTACACCATGTTACAATTCAGCAAAATTCCTTCCTGAAACGATCAAATCTGTACAGAATCAAACTTTTACAGACTGGGAATGGATTGTTGCGGACGACTGCTCCAAAGACCACTTTGTCGAGATTTTACAAAACGTTTCTGATGGCCGTTTGAAAATAATCCGATCTCCGCGAAATCAGGGTGCCGGACATGCCCGCAATCTTGCGCTGGAACAAGCTTCCGGTCGGTTTATTACTTTTTTGGATGCAGATGATTACTGGGAACCGGAATTTCTGGAGGAAATGGTTGGTTTTATGAAAAGAGAACATGCAGAACTCGCTTATTCGAATTATGCCCGATGCAATGACCAACTGGAACCGCAGATTAAGGACTTCGTTGCAGACAAAGTGGTAACATTTGAAAATCTGCTGCGTACCTGCCGACTGTCGCTGCTGAGTTCCATGTATGATAGCTTGAGAGTTGGAAAAGAATATTTCCCGGTCGGAAGCAAAAGAGAAGATCATGTGATGTGGCTTAATCTTCTAAAGAAAATTCCGGCGGGAAAGCCTTATCCGAAAACGATGGCTAAATACAGAATGCATGGAGCGAGTATCTCGCGCAACAAACAGAATATTGTGAAAGATCAGTATCTCGTGTACCGCAAACACATGAACTTTTCGACGATTAAATCACTGTACTACAC
>JAEWOM010000242.1 GCA_023399675.1 Bacteroidota bacterium | reverse complement strand
CATTTCAGGTAGCAGATATAGATCGGCTTCAGTTCCGGCAAACGAATTTTCAATCAGTGAATAATTGGCAGATTTATTTTTCCATATGATGTCCTGGTTCAGTCCGGCTATCTTCATTGGTGAATTTTTTCTAAAAATAGTAATAAAATACAGACTGCGGCATGCCGTTCGGGATTTTCATGCCAGCAATTGCCTTCAGGTTGTTTGGCACACCTTTATTAATTAGTACCTTTGCGAACCAAAAAAAATTTGATGGAACTGGCATTACAAATATTTCAATTTATCTTAAGTATATCCATTCTCGTTGTGCTGCATGAACTTGGACATTTTCTTCCGGCAAAATGGTTTAAAACCAAAGTGGAGAAATTCTATCTTTTTTTCGATCCGTGGTTTTCACTGGTTAAGAAAAAAATCGGTGGTACAGAATACGGTATCGGCTGGCTGCCTTTCGGCGGTTATGTAAAAATTGCCGGTATGGTGGACGAAAGCATGGATACCGAACAGCTTAAAACACCACCGCAACCGTGGGAATTTCGGAGCAAACCGGCCTGGCAGCGACTGATCATTATGATGGGAGGTGTTACGGTTAATTTTTTCCTCGCCTGGTTAATTTATTCATGTTTAAGTTATTTCAATGGGGAAAATTATACAGATCTCAATAAATTCGAGAACGGCGTAAGTGTTTCCGAAGCGGGAAGAAAAATGGGTTTTCAGAATGGAGACAAAATTCTGAAGGTAGACGGCAAAAAGGCTGAAAGACTCGAAAATGCATCGCTGGATATACTTTTCAGTAATGATGTAACGGTTCTTCGAAACGGACAGGAAATGACGTTTCCGGTGCAGGAAGAAGGCGTAGCTGAAGTTATCAGACAGCGTGAAGCCAAACTCTATCTGATGCCACGTTATCCGGTGATTATCGACAGCCTTGTTACACCTGCTGCGCAGTCTTCCGGTCTGCAGAAGGGCGATAAAATTGTTGCAGTAAATGATAAACCTGTGAAATATTTCGATGATTTCAGCGGGGAGCTCGACCGTTTCAAAAATCAAAGAATTTCCTTAACGGTTGACAGAAGCGGCCAGCAGCAGCAACTGCAGGATGTTTCTGTAGATCCGAACGGAAAGCTGGGAATCGGTCTGAGCGTTGCCGGACTGCACGGAATCGCAACGAATAAAAAATACAGCGTCTTGGAAGCCATTCCGAGAGGATTTACCAGAACGATTGAATCACTGACGACGCAAATCAAACAGTTCAGAATTATATTTAATTCGAAAATTCAGGGTTATAAGAATGTCGGAGGTCCGATTGCTATTGTGAAAATGATGCCGGTTCAAAAATCTGAAAAGGGTGATCTTTCAATTAACTGGCCTGCTTTCTGGAGTTTTACCGCGATGTTCTCCGTTTGGCTGGCATTTCTGAACCTGATACCGATTCCGGGACTGGACGGGGGCCATGTGATGTTTACCTTATGGGAAATAATTACGGGTAAGCCTGTTCCGCAAAAAATTCTGGAACATGCGCAGATGATTGGTGTTATTTTCCTGCTGGGGTTAATGCTGCTCATTTTCGGGAATGACATTTTCAAACTGATTACGGGTAAATTGTAATTATTTCTGGAAAATAATTTGTTCAGAAATAAAATAGTAATTATATTTGCACACGCTAAAACAAAGTAGCAAATGCCTTTTTAGCTCAGTTGGTTAGAGCATCTGACTGTTAATCAGAGGGTCGCTGGTTCGAGCCCAGCAAAAGGCGCAGAAACCATCAACGAGAGTTGGTGGTTTTTTTTATGATGTATTATCTGTATATTCTATATTCGGAATCTTTTGACAGGTTTTATATCGGCTATTCGAGCCGCCCTTTCGAGCGCCTGGAAGAACATAACACCCAGGACCACTTCAACACTTTTACAAAAAAATACGGGCCGTGGAAGATGAGGGCGCTCTTTCAGGTCTCCGATAAGGAAACGGCCATCAGGACGGAGAGATTTTTGAAGAGCCAGAAGTCGCGCAGACTTCTCGAGATGCTTTGCGATACTGATTTTGTGCCGGAGGGCAAGCTCTCAGTTTTGGTTAGAGTCCCGCATGTGCGGGATTAATCAGAGGGGTCTCCCGAAATTTCGGGACCAGCAAAAGGCGCAGAAACCATCAACGAGAGTTGGTGGTTTTTTTATGATGTATTATCTGTATATTCTATAGCCAGCGCTCTTCCTGGCCGCTTTTCCACATCCGATAACAACAGTAAAATATCAAGAGAAATTCTACTTTTGAATTGTACTGAAAATGGGAGGTTACACAACAACACACAACAACAACAGTTTGAGAAATAAATATTTAAACTAAAAACGTCCCGCCACTTGGCAAGAGTTTCTTTTATAGAGCAGCAGTATTTTCCGGCAGAATAAGCTTTTTATGGAAAAATATTTATCGATAGCGCAAAAGAGTTTGTCTTTTGTGTGAAAGCCTTTCGAAAAGTGACATCTTCTACCAGTCATTATTTTTCATCTTCTATTTGATCAAATTCAACTTATTTCAATGCTAATTCCTCTTTTGCATTATTTTTGCAAACGTACTTTTTGCGCTTAAATGCGCATCATTTTCATGAAGAGATTTATCACTCCGTTTTTATTCCTTTTCCTGCTGCTGTTTGCCTTAAAACTTTCTGCGCAGGAGCACCCAACCCGCGAATCTGAGATCAGTGAAGTGGTCATTAAAAAAGGCAAGCCCAAATACAAGAATAAAAGAGAAAACCCTGCGTATCAGATTATGCAGAAGGTTTGGGAACGTAAGCGCAATAACGGTCTGGACAAATATGACACCTACCGCTTCAAAGAATACGAAAAGATCGAATTTGACGTAGCTAACATCGACAGTGCGTTCATGGAGAAAAAAATCTTCAACAAACTGGATTTCGTTTTTGATTATGCCGATTCTGCTGCGAACGGACAACTTATGCTGCCTGTTTTTCTGAACGAGGCCATCTACCATAACGCCGGACAGCACGAACCGGTAAAAAAGAAGAAACGACTGATGGTAGCACAGAAAACTTCCGGTTTTCAGGATAATCAGATTGTGAGTCTTACGGCTAAAAACCTGTACCGCGATATCAATATCTACGATAATATCATCAATTATTTCGATATCGGATTTCAAAGTCCCGCTTCACGCGACGGATTCAGCACGTATTATTACGAGCTGATGGATACCATCACGGTCAATAATCAGGAATCCTTCGTAATCCGATATGAGCCGAAAAGAACCGATGTGCTGGCTTTCCAGGGGACGCTGTACATTTCTACCGATCATTATGCTGTGGTGCAGGCAACGCTGAGGTCCACAAGAAAGATGAACGTCAATTTTGTGAACGGAATTTATACGCAACTCGAGTTTGATAACCCCGATGAAGAAACTTTTCTGCCTAAGCGTACGCAGACGTCAATCGACATGTCCATTTTCTCAAAAAACAAAAAATCGAAAGGCCTGGTTGCTATCCGAACCGTTAATTATTCTGATTATGAATTCAATCCGCCGCTGACGGACGCTGATTTTCAGGAGCGCGAAAGCGAAATGACCGAGGAATTCTATACCAAGGATGATGCGTACTGGGAAACGGCGCGCACCGACTCGCTTTCCACCCACGAAAAGGGAATTTACGAGATGCTCGACAAGCTGGAAGATACGCCGAGATTTCAGAATATCGTCAAGTTATACGAAACCATCGATTCCGGCTACTGGAATGTGGGCAATGCAATAGACATCGGAAGTATTTATTCCGTTTATGGATATAACGCTGTTGAAGGATCGAGAATACGACTTGGAGCACGAACCTATTTCTCGCAGAATGATGTCGGGAGAATTCAGGGATATACGGCTTATGGTTTTAA
>JAEWOM010000233.1 GCA_023399675.1 Bacteroidota bacterium | reverse complement strand
GGTCATATCGTTTACCCAGAAATTTTTTCTTATTCTGTTCAAACTGTTTTTCGTCGTCCGGCTCACGCTTTACATCTTTCTGCTGCTCGTACGATTCATTAAATTCGCGAGCATCGGCATTCCATTTTTCGACCTCCGATACAAATTTAAAGGCGCCCATCAGATTTCCCAGATCCACGAGACCGACTGCCGGAAAATTGTTTTTTAAAGCTTTTGAAATCAGATCGCTGATCTTTGTAGATGACTGCAAAGCAGAATATATACTGTGGTTGTGGAAGTTGAAGTAATCGCCGAGATCCACCTCCGGAACATCACCAAAATCGGCAGTGTGTTTCTTATTGGACAGCCCAACCTGCCTTCTGACGATAATCGGAAACGGTTTGATCGGATCATGATTTATTCGGCGGAAATTCTGAACGGTTTCGTCTTTGATATTGAGCTCTGCAGCCTCGATAACACCAGTACGAAGAAATTCAAAAAATACCTGTGCCGTTGCATTCACGTCTGCGGCTGCATTGTGCGCTTCATCAAACTTATGGCCGTACAGTTTTTCGTAAATCTCTTCCAGTTTCGGACTCTTGAATTTCCCGTCTTTTCCGGATGGAATTGCACAAAATTCGGTTCCGAAATGCATGGTATCTGCTTTGGGCAGTTCCTGTAAAGTGTTTTCAATCTGCAGTCTGTAAAATTCAGCACCGATAATCTTATAATCGAACTCCACATTTTGTCCGACGCCGAATTCTGCTTTCTTCAGTACTTCATTGAATTCCAGCAGGACTTCCTTAAGATCCCGTCCCTCCTTCTGCGCCAGTTTTGTGCTGATACCGTGAATCCTCGAGGCGTTGAACGGAATATCATAGCCATCCGGCTTAATGATATAATCCTGATTTTCAATCAGTTTTCCGTTATCGTCGTGCAGTTGCCAGGCAATCTGTACCATCCGCGGCCAGTTGTTGCTGTCGGAAACAGGTGCATTGAAATTTTTCGGTAAGCCGGTAGTTTCGGTGTCAAAAACTAAATACATTCAGTGATTTGAAATTTGAAATTTGAGATTTAAATCGAATGTAAAAATACCGGAAAATAAAAAGGAAAAAAAATCGGGTTTTCCACAAATCCCAACCTCTAAGCCGATAAGTCTCATTTAATGTGACTAATATTTAGCGATAACGGAAAAATCGTCATAAGCAAGCGTTCTTGCCAAATTTTCTCCGAAAACTGCGCCATACTCGTCCTAACTAAGTTCAGTAAAAATATAATGCTTTACATTTTAAACAGAATTTTCCCATGCCTCTGAATCTTAAAAACTTGTAATCTGCTCAACCTGTCAAGCTATCGTCTTGACAATCACAAGGACTTCTTAATTCATTCATTTGAAGAATATAGATTAAGAAATCAGTTAATTTGAACTTACCTTTCCATCAATTTCATCATTATTCCCTAATGCGACGTTAATCCCTATTCCAAGCCATGGTTTCCCATTATGAATCCATCTATATTTTTGTTGATCGTTATTCGATAAAAAATCTAAGCCACACGTTAGACCCATATTAATACTTTCCGTTAAATGCATTAATACTCCAAGGTTAGAAGAAAAGGCACTCAATGTTGTACTTTCAAAAGCAGTGCTATTTTCTCCATCTAGTTTGATACTTGCTAAAGAAATGCCGAGTATTGGTTCAAGGGCATAGCTACTCTTTACCTTTCTACTAAAGCGAATTTTTGCACCTAAATTAACTCCTAAATTTACATTAGAATCAAACGCAAATTTTTCTAATCTTAACTTGAAAGGAACAGTAAAAGCTCCCACTCTCCAAACAACTCTGTTGTAGTACGGCTTAGTTGATTGTTTAAATACTTCCACCGGCAAAATATAGGTAGCTCTAGTTCCATTTGAATCTTTATTTGTCTGAGATTTTTGAGATAGAGATGACGAACCGTTAATAACCTCATCTATATTATCATTTGCAGCTAGAAAATTCCAAAATGTGAAGTAAACTCTGTTACCTACTATTTTTTTTATAGTAATCTTATAATCTGTACCATTCAAATAGTTTTTCGCTTGATTAAAATCAAATTCTGAATCAACTATATCAACTGCCAAACTATCAAGTTCAGATTTTGAAAGAAAATCAAAGTAATAATTACCACCTGTTTTCAAATCAGTTTGTTGCGCAATTAGCGAAAAAGGCATCAGTAAAAATACCGCTGTTAAAAGGATAGTCTTCATAGTTTTTAGTTTTACCTCAAATATAAGCGAAGCATAATATTCAATCAATACCTCATTTTTGGTATTTTTTATCAAAAATTTAGTACTTTTACACAAAACTAAACACATGATGACTGAAAATAATACACATCCGTTAATGGAGGTGTGGAAAAACAATCCTGAAGTTTTTACCAGTAAACCTTCGAAACTTGACTCACCGACAATTGAAGACCTGTTTGCCGATTTTTTTTCACTCGGCCACTATTATTATTACATTCTGGATGTGCCGAACAGCACGGTTTCCCACCTTAACGAGAACATCCTTGCCATGCACGGACTGCGAAGATATCCTACTAATCTGTCGGACATCATAGCTCTGATCCATCCCGATGACATCCCTTTTGTCATTGCTGCGGAAGAAATGTGCTATCAGAAAATCCGTGAAATCGCGCCCGAACATTTGCTTCATCTGAAATCAAGTTACTGCTTCCGAATGAAAACCAGGAGAATTAACTATGAACTGTTTCACCACCAGGCGATTCACACCATGGTCTGTAAGGAAGGAAAAGTGCAGCAGGCGATTAATATCCACACCAATATTCAGCACTTAACTCACAGCAATCCGTACACGGCACTGGTTATCGGAATTGGCGGGCGGGACGATTATCACGAGCTCTATTACCGTTCAGACAATGGAGTGCCTCCACACAAAACGGTCCTTACACATCGCGAAATAGAAGTTCTGTCGCTAATCGCCAAAGGAATGTCTGCCGTGGAAATATCGAAGCACCTGAAAATTTCCGAACACACCGTAAGAACGCACCGCAAACATCTGCTGGCCAAATCATCCTGTAAAAACAGTTCAGAACTGATTCGCAAAGCATATGAGGATGGTTTTATTTAAATTTCAAGGAATTAGAAAAATAAAAAAGGGCGCCCAAAAAAGGCGCCTTTGTCTGTCATGTTACTGAATTTTTTCCTCCATCAGCTCCCGGTTCTGATAATCCTGAACCAAATCGATTGCATTTGAAATAACATCGCTCAATGCTGTGATGAAAGTGCCGTCTTCGGCTAGGCTCATCGCGTGTTTCAATGCTTCAATTTCTTTAGGAATAATTTCGAAACTCGTATTCATACCTGCCGACTGAATTCCTTCAATCACCAATGCATTAATTTCTTCTTCCGTTCTTCCGCGTAGGTGTTTTTCATTGCGTATGATGATATGATCGAACATTCTGCCGGCAATTTTGCCGCATTCTTTGATGTCTTCATCCCTGCGGTCACCGACTCCACTTATAATTCCGATTTTTTTAGGACTTTCCACGTTCGCCAGGTAATCTTCAATGGCTTCATAACCGGCCGGATTGTGAGCGAAGTCAATCATCACTTTAAAATTCTTGAATTTGAAGACGTTCAGTCTGCCCGGCGTAAGCTGTGCACTCGGGATAAAAGTCCGCAAACTGTTGGCGATATCTTCGATTGCAAATCCATAAAGATAGGTCGCAAGACTTGCAGCGAGTACATTGGCAATCATGAAACGCGCTTTACCCTCCATTGTGATCGGGATGTTGTTCACTTTTGCAATCCGGATTTTCCAGTCGCCTTTCTTTATCGTAACATAGCCTTCCTCAAACACACAAGTAATCTTTCCTTCCCGTGAATATTTTCGGATGTACGGATTGTTTTCATCCAGACTGAACACCGCCACCTTCGCATCGAGATCATTCACAATTTTCATCGAATATTCATCGTCAGCATTCAGGACGCACCAGCCGTCCTTTTTAACGCTATCCAGAACCACGCGTTTCACTTTCGTCAGATCTTTCAGGTTATGAATATCGTTCAGTCCCAAATGATCCTCTTTGATGTTGGTGAGCACGCCGATGTCGCAGTTTGAATAACCCAATCCCGAACGCAGAATTCCGCCGCGTGCCGTTTCGAGCACTGCAAATTCCACGGTCGGATCTTTCAGGATGAATTCAGCAGATAACGGACCTGTAGTATCCCCTTTCGTGAGCATAGTATTCTGAATATAGATTCCATCTGACGTCGTGAAACCGACGCGGTAACCGTTATTTTTTACAATATGAGAGATCAGGCGCGTAGTTGTTGTTTTTCCGTTCGTGCCTGTTACGGCAATAATCGGAATCGTGAACGGTTTCCCCGGCGGATAAAGCATATCCACAACTGGAGCTGCAACATTTCTCGGCAAGCCTTCACTTGGCGCAAGATGCATTCTGAATCCCGGCGCTGCATTCACTTCCAGAATTGCTCCACCACTTTCTTTTAACGGTTGAGTAAGGTTTTCTGCCATAATATCGATACCGCAGACATCGAGCCCGATAATTTTGGAAATACGTTCGCACATCGTTACAATTTCCGGATGCACCATCTCTGTAACGTCAATCGATGTCCCTCCGGTAGAAAGATTGGCTGTGGACTTCAGGTATACCACTTCTCCTTTCTGCGGAACGGTTTGCAGCGTGTATCCAAGTTTTTCCAGCAGTTCCGAGGTATCTTTGTCAACCGCAATTTCGGTAAGCACATTTTCGTGTCCGTAACCCCTTCTCGGATTCTGGTTTTCTCGGTCAATTATATCCTGCAGGCTACTCTCGCCATCCCCGACAACATTCGCAGGAACCCTGCGTGCTGCAGCCACCAGTTTATGATTGATAACGAGCACACGGAAATCGTAACCGGTAATATATTTTTCAACGATTACTTTAGATGAAATCATCTGTGCATGCTGCAAGCCTTCTGCGGCAGTTTCCCAGTCGCCCACGTTAATTGACTGTCCGCGTCCATGGTTTCCGGTCAATGGTTTTAGCACAATCGGATATCCGATGCGGTTGATAATGCTTCGAAGATCATTTTCATCCTGCGCCAGTCCACCGGACGGAACAGGAATAGCGGCTTCTTCCAGCATTTTTTTTGTTGCTTCTTTATTGCAGGCGATATCAACAGCTATAGAACTCGTTTTTCCGGTAATGGTTGCCTGAAAGCGTTGCTGATGGACACCGTAACCCAACTGCACAAGAGAATTTTTCCCGAGCCTGATCCAGGGTATACGACGAGCGACAGCCTCTTCCACAATACTTCCTGTGGACGGACCCAAACGTACTTTTTCACGGATTTCTTTCAGTTTCTGTATGCAGGCATCGAGATCGTAATCCGTGCCATCTACAAGTGCCTGTGCAATTCTTACCGATTCTTCACCCGCAAATAAACCGGCACTTTCTTCCAGATAACTGAACACTACATTATAAACGCCGGGGGTTTTGGTTTCACGTGTTCTGCCAAAACCGGTATCCATTCCTGCAAGAGTTTGAATTTCGAGTGCAATGTGCTCGATGACATGCCCCATCCAGGTTCCGATTTCAATGCGGTGAAAAAGTCCGCCATCAACACCTTCGCTGCAGCGGTGCGTATAAAGTGACGGAATCAGCTGTTCGATTCTTTCGCGAAAACCTTCGATTTTATTGGTAGGAAACTGCTCCAGTTCCTCCAGATCGAGCCTCATTTGAATTAATTTTTTTCGACGGATACTCCAGATATTGGGACCGCGTAAAGCCTGTATTTTCTCTATTTTCATATAAATACGATTGATATCTCCTGCCTTAGGAAGTACAGCAGTGCACTACCAAAGATAAAATAAAAACAGTAATTGTAAGACAGCGCACGAAAAAAAATAATTTTACACCTCATTTGCCGCCAAATTGTATAAAGAACCGAGGTGATCTTATTATAAATGTAAAACTGCGGTTTAATTATTTTTTTAAATTTGCAGGGTATGAAACCAGTGGGAAAATTAATGATCGTAGGCGGAGCCGTGAATAAAGGCAGCTTTACAGAAGCCGCTTTTGACCAAAATGTAGAGAAAAATCTTAATTTTTTCGAGCGCGGAATCCTCCGAAAGATTATCAATGAAAGCCGGCTGAAGGAAGAGTCTGTCATTGAAGTAATTACCACGGCATCCCAAATTCCACAGATTGTAGGCCCGGAATACAAAAGGGCTTTCGAGCATCTTGGCGCTAAAAACGTCAATATTCTGGACATTCAGAACCGTGAGCAGGCAAATTCTGATCAGATTGTAGCCAGAGCAAATGCTGCTGACGTCGTGATGTTTACCGGGGGCGATCAGCTGCGCCTGACTTCCATTCTGGGAGGCACCCGATTTCACGAAGCCATTCTTGTAAAATATCAGGAAACCGATTTCGTTTATGCCGGAACATCTGCCGGTGCGGCCGCATCTTCGGAAAATATGATTTATCAGGGATCGAGCAGTGAAGCACTGTTAAAAGGTGAAATAAAAACCACACAGGGACTGGGCTTTATCGATAATGTGATTGTAGATACACACTTCGTGCAGCGCGGAAGAATCGGAAGATTGTTTCAGGCGGTGGTCAATAATCCAAGAACGCTCGGAATCGGTCTGGGTGAAGACACCGGTTTATTTATACAGGGCGACAGGATGACCGCGGTTGGTTCCGGGCTGGTTATTTTGGTGGACGGCCGTTTTATAAAAGACACCAACCTGACGATGGTAAATCTTGGAGAACCTATTTCCATCGATAATCTGGTGGTTCACGTCATGAGCCGTAACGATTATTTCGATCTGAAAACCAAAGACCTCAGTATCGTCAATTCGCAGTACAGTCCGTTGCCCAGCGACAGCTGAATATAAACAGTGCGGCAGAATTGCTGCATTTTTTTTTATAATCAAATTCCAAATTTACAGTCCATGAAACTTATTATACACGGCGGATTTTTTTCTGAAAGCAGCCAGAGCAATGAAACGAAGACAGCCAAACAGCAGTCCCTGAAAGAAATCGCGCAGAAATCTTTCGAATATTTACAAACGCATACCGCTGAACAAACCGTGGTATATGCCGTAACTCTTCTGGAAGACGATGCCTTATACAATGCCGGAATCGGCTCGCAGATACAAAGCGACGGCGTGATCCGGATGAGTGCTTCACTCATGAACGGAGAAACCCAGAAATTCAGTGGGGTGATCAATATTGAAGAGGTAAAAAATCCGATTGAAGTCGCACAAACGTTAATGAAAGAAGAAGACCGTGTTTTGGGTGGCAGCGGAGCGAAGAAATACGCTTCTAAGCAGGGTTTTGCTGATTTTTCTACAGAAATTCCGCAACGCAGGGCTGAATATGAGGAAAAACTGAAAAACGGCGGATTGGGAACCGTAGGATGTGTCGCGATAGATGCACAGGGGAAACTCGCGGCCGCCACTTCTACCGGCGGTAAAGGATTTGAGATCGTTGGCAGAATTTCCGACAGTGCAACAGTTGCAGGAAACTACGCAAACTCATATTGTGCAGTAAGCTGCACCGGAGTCGGGGAAGATATTGTGAGCAATGCCACGGCAGCAAAAATTGTCACGCGCGTTTCGGACGGAATGAGTCTGGAACAGGCATTTGAGAAAACATTTGCCGAACTGAAAGAAATCGACGGTTTTGCCGGCGCGATTGCCGTGGACCGCAACGGAAACCTATTTCATATGGATAGCTATCCGAAGATGGTCTTCGCTTCGTTTGACGGCGAGCAGTTCGAAATTTTCGAGTATAAATTTCTGCGTCTAAGAAAGCAAAAACCTCAACATAGCCCTGATCGCAGCATTTGTCTGAGCTCTTTTTGCATGCTCCGGAATGTTTGCGGCTGTGCAAAAAAGCGAGAGCGGAGAGCAGGTGAGTCACCGGTAAGAATCTGTCACCTTCGTGCTCCTAATCCACATTTAAATAATTGTATAATTTTTTAGCAGAATTTTGAAAGTCAGTGGCATTGCAGTGGCACAATTATTACATCTACTGACACAACAATTAATATTAACATATAAAATCAGAGAAATGAAAACTAAAAATGGATTGCTCGCTTTACTGGGACTAGGTGCTGTAGCTTATTGGAGATACAAAAACTCATCACCTGAAGAAAAGCAGGCAGTAAAAGATAAACTGAACACCGCTAAAGATAACATTAACAAATGGAGCGGAGATTTGAAAAACAAAGCTAATGACGTAGCTTCGCAGGTTGAGAGAAAGGCTAACCAGTACACCAACCAGGCTGAAAATAAAATTGACGAGGTAAAATCTGACGTACAGTCGATGTAATACCAAAATCAATTAAACTAAAAGAACCGTCGTAATTTATTACGATGGTTTTTTTGTGGCTTTTATGGCAAAAACATACGGAAATTTATCGCCAAAACCCTGAATATGAAACCGGCCCTCTCCTGTTTTCTCGGTTTTCCGGAAGCAGTTATACGGTGAATAATTGTATTCGTTGAACGCATTGATTTCGAGCCCTTCCTGTATCAGCGAGTTGAGCACCTCGGAAGTCGGATGGTTCCAGCCTACCGTATCGAGTTCGATGGCTGCATCGCGCTCTGCATAGGTTCCGCTTACGGTTTCCACAATGGGCTCTACATTAAAATAGGAATATGCAATCTCCTTAAAATAATCATCGTACATCCAGACAAACGGATGGAAATCTGCCATGACGAAAATTCCGTCAGGTTTTAGAAAATGAGCAATTACCTGCGCCCATTTGCTTAAATCAGGCAACCAGCCTATGGTTCCGTAGCTCGTAAAAACAATGTCGAATTTCTCCGCGAGATTTTCAGGCAAAGCATAAACATCCGAAACGACAAACCGCGTATCCGTTCCGCACTGACCTGCGAGATTTCGTGCAGCATCAATGGATGCGTCCGAAAGATCAATACCGGTAACTTCTGCACCCAAACGCGACAGAGAAATGCTGTCCTGACCAATATGGCATTGTAAATGAAGAATTTTTTTGCCCTGTACATCACCCAACAGTTCAAGTTCGATGTCGTTCAATGAAGATTTTCCGTTCAGGAATCCCTGTACATCATAAAATTCTGAAGAAAGGTGATGCGGAACACGGTCGTTCCACGATTTTCGGTTTATTTCGAGATAATTGTCCACGGTGATTTGATTATTTTCAATCAAAAATAATACTTTTTGAATTGCAAATCGCCCAAACCGTACTGCGGAAATTTATTAGAAAAGAAAGAAAATGCTGATTTCCAGTCGGGGCCGTTCTCAAGTTTCAGCTGTTCAATCAGGCGCCTGATCTCACCGCTTCGAACTTCAATCACTGTATCTACAGATGCTGCGAGATTCGGAAAAAACGCTGAGGAATATGCGGATAAACTTTTCAGTTTTTGGAAATCATCTTTAACGTAAGCTGACCACAAATCTACAGAAACTTCATAATCGCGGGGTTGTGCAGGAACGGCTTGTCGAAAAAGACGAAGAAAATCGGTATTTTGAATATTTCCAAACCCCTTGAAAACTCCATTCTGAAAATCGGGTAACACCCTGAAAACGTCGAGGCTGCAGGAAATCAGTTCCGAAAAGATAAACCACAAATTCGCCTGGCAGAAGGCATCTTCTTCAAACCAGAGATAAACATTGGAATCAACGGGAATTTGTGTGATTTTGAGCCACTCTGAAACCACCATTACCTCATAATCGGCATCGATCCTGTACGTATCATCCAGATAGTTTTTTCTGATTTCGAAAAAACCTTTACCGGCGACGGGCCCGTCGGTTAAACATTCGCGCCAGATGATGAGTTCACCGGGAATTTCGGCAGGAAAATTATCGGCAAGACAGTCGCCGTTGAGAATGTGGTATGAATTCAATTATGGAAACCTGATTTATTTGCTACCAGAGAATTTCTCACTAATAATCACTGTTTATTAGCGTACCCGGCAACAGTTTTCGAATTCTTATAAGTTCGCTGTTTGGAATGGGATTGCCTTTAATCCATAATTCTTTCAGGTTTTTCAATTTCTCCAGACCTTTTGGAAAATGCGAAATACGGTTATCTTTCAGGTGCAGTTTTTCTAAGTTCGGGAGATTGTATAAGCCGGTCAAATCATCACTTTCCAATTGATTGTTGTCCAAATAAAGAACCTTTAAATTCTGCAATTTCTCAATTCCCTGAAGATCAGAGATTTCGTTGTTACCTGCTGCAAGTTCTTCGAGATTTTTTAATTCGAAAACCTTCTTGAATTCATTGTTTGAAATCTTATTTCTGGCGATGCTGAAATTCTTGAGATTTGTTAATGAGCCAATGCCTGCAGGAATAGAAACCAAATCATTTTGATCTAAATAAAGGTTTTCCAAATTTTTCAATCTGTACACATCTACCGGTAAGGTTTGAAGTCTATTTTCTTCCAAAAGCAAGAACTTCAGATTCTGCAGATGGATAATTTCCGCGGGCAGAGATTGCAGGCGGTTTCTTCTTGCGCTAAGCACCTCTAAATCTTGAAGTTTGCCAATTCCTGGCGGCAATTCATTCAGATAGTAAAACAGCCTCAGTTCTTTAAGATTTGTAAGTGTAGTCAATTTCACAGGAAAAACTAAACTCTGATGATTGAGATCTTCACCGTTTACGTTATTCAGGCGCGAAATGGTAAGACGTTTCAATGCTTTAAGATTCCCCAAATCCTTAGGTTTGGAAACATCCGTATACGTCCCGATTCGCAACTCCTCCAAATTCTTGATCTTAGCTACATTATCAGCAACCAATTTAAAATCCACATGATCTAAATGTAGATTTTTAAGGTTACTTAGATGAATCAATTGCTGCGACATATTCTGAAATGCGATCGGACCTGTAATTCCAAGGGTCTCCACATTAACAAAATCGCGTATTTCCCTTGGAAAATCTTGGAGGGGCTGAGCGAATCTGCCAAAATTCAACTTTTTAACCGCATCCTTTTGTTTATGATTTTGCAGTGCAGCAAGATTACTAACGAAAAAATCTTCCATTTCTTTGGGACCTTGCGGCTGCTTGATTCGTTCAGGAATCTGCGCTAATGTCATCTGAACAGAAAAAAGTAAGATCAAAGGTAATAGGTACTTCAACATAAAACCGGAAATTTCTCAGTTAGATTAGATGTGACTTTAGCAGTTAAAGACCATCGGTTAAAAATACCTCCAGAGAGACCGTTTTCTGTTCACCGTTCGCGAGGTTTTTCACAGTAACCGTTTGATTTCGAATTTCCTCCTCACCAATGAAAATAATATTCGGAATTCCCTTTTTTTCCGCATATGTAAACTGTTTTTTCAGTTTAGCATTTTCCGGATAAAACTCCGCTGCGATTCCTTTATTTCGAAGCTGAGCAATGATTTTCAGTGCTTCCAAAGATTCCTGATCACCGTAATTTGCGAACAGATATTCTATTCTGTTTTCTGAATTTTCCGGAAACAGGCCGAGTTCTTCCATCACGAGATAAATCCGGTCCAGACCGAAGGAAATTCCAATCCCCGGAATATTCTTTACACCGAACACTTCGGTGAGATTATCATAACGTCCGCCACCGCCGATGGAACCCATTTCGACACCGTCGCCTTTCACTTCGAAGATCGCCCCGGTGTAGTAATCGAGGCCGCGGGCAAGGGTGATATCAAAAATCAGAAATTCCTGCAGACCCAGATTTTTGCATGCATTCAGTACAAATTCCAGTTCAGTGAGTCCTGCAGTTCCGGTTTCGGAGGCAGAAAATTTTTCTTTAAGAGTGGCCAGCACGTCATCCTGCATTTTGTTCTCAAACAGAAATTCGAGTTTAGAAATGGCTTCGCTGCTGATTTCTTTCTCGCGCAATTCTTTTATTACGCCCTCCTTCCCTATTTTATCAAGTTTATCGAGTGCCACTGTAAAGTCGATCAGTTGTTCAGAAATTCCTGCATAATCTGCCAGTCCGGTCAGAATTTTCCGGTTATTGAAATGAATTTTCACCGGTACTTTGAGATCCTGAAACGACTTTAGGTAAAGTTGAATCAGTTCCACTTCCTGCCAAAGCGAGGTGCTGCCCACCACATCGGCATCGCATTGGTAAAATTCTCTGAACCGGCCTTTTTGCGGACGGTCAGCGCGCCAAACCGGCTGGATCTGATAACGTTTAAACGGAAACGATAACTGTCCGTGATTCATGGCGACATAGCGTGCAAACGGAACCGTAAGATCGTAACGCAGGGCTTTGTCAGAAATTTTTGTCGTGAGAAAAGACACATTTTTCAGTCCGAGTTCTTCATCGGAAACCTTATCCAAATAATTCCCGGAATTCAGGATCTTGAAAATAAGACGATCACCTTCTTCACCGTATTTTCCAGTTAAAGTGGACAGATTTTCAAAACTGGGTGTTTCGAGCGGACTGAAGCCAAACAGTTCAAAATTCTTCTGTAAAGTGTTGATGATAAAGCGGCGTTTAACCACTTCACCGGCTGTAAAATCTCTCGTTCCTTTCGCTAATCCCGGTTTCATATTCTGTGCTGAAAATTGTTTGTGCAAAGGTAATGGTTTTGAGTGAGTACTTTGAGGCTTGGTGAAATTGTGACTTAGATATCCGCTACCTTATTCCGTAGTTTTTTATCTGATGTGGAGATTCTCCGACAGACATTCAAAAGAGCTTTAAGAAATTCTCTTTGTACGAATTAGAAACTTCGATTTCAGTACCGTCGTGCAGCATAATTTCACCGTTTTTGTGGTATGATTTCACAAAATTGAAGTTGACGATATGTGAACGATGTACACGAACCAGCGGAAAATCAAGCAGTTCATCGAAGAACTTCAGAAATCGGCAGACCATTTTTTTGCTGCCATCGTTCAGATAAATCTGCGTGAAGTTGCCGTCTGCCTGCAATCGCATGATTTCATCGATCTTGACCACATCAAATCCCTGCAGAGTTGGCAGAATAATCTGCTGTTTTTCCGGCTTTTTCTGAAGATTTTCGAGCAGAATCCGGTTTCGGTTCAGTTCTTCCTGCTGTTCAAGCGTTTCTGAAACTTTAGCGATAGCTGCAATAAGCTCTTCAATAGCAATGGGTTTCAGAATGTAATATGAAGCGCTCATATTCAGAGCTTTCAGCGAATACTCAGAAAAAGCAGTGATGAAAATGGTTTCAAAGTGGTATTCTTTGGTTGCTTCCAGCACGTCAAAGGCATTTCCGTAAGGCATTTCCACATCCAGAAAAACGAGTTGCGGTTTGGTTTCCGCGATTAACGGAACCGCTTCCCTAATGTTTTCTGCCTCTCCCAGAATCTGTACCTGCGGACAGTATTTTGTGAGGTAGTTGCGCAGCACATTACGTGCAATCTGCTCATCATCAACGATTACTGCTCTTATTTTCATGTTCTCATATTTTCATTTGCAGCTTTACCACCGTACCTTCACCTGCGGGCCTGTCTGCCACTTCACACCGGATTTCTCTGCCGTACAGGTCATTGAGTAAAGAAATTCTCTCCAGCGTATTTTTCATCCCGCGACCGTTTCGCTGTTTCTGATGCACGGTTTTCTGTTCTTCACTGCGTTTCATACCTATGCCATTGTCCTCGATGGTTACGGCCATACTTCCGTTCAATTTTTCGAAATTCAGTTTCAAATATCCTTTTTCGGTTTTATAACGCAGTCCGTGCCAAATTGCATTTTCGAGAAAAGGCTGAATGAGCATTCCCGGAATTTTCAAATTGGAATTTTTCAGCTGTTCATCCACCATAATTTCAAAATCAAACTTATCCTGAAAACGGCTTTGCTCCAGTTTCAGATAATTCTGCAGCAAATTGAGTTCGTCGTTGATGGAAATGAAATCTTCGCTGGAATTTTCCATCACACCGCGCATCAGTTTGGAAAAATTCGTTAGGTACCGATTCGCTTCCAACTCATTGTTCGCTGCAATGAACTGATTTACAGAATTTAAACTGTTAAAAATAAAATGCGGATTCATTTCTCTTCGCAACGACTGAAGCGCTATTTTCTTATTCTGTCTTTTCAGTTTATTTCGTGCAACAGAAGCATAAATGATAAAACCGATCGCGAGGAGCAATCCCGCAATCAATAGGTAATTAAAAAGATTCCTTCTTTTCAGCAACTGATCCTGCAGTTTCTTTTCCTTTTCCAACTGTGCAATGCGCAGCTCCGTTTCCCGGAACAGTTTACCGGTCATCAGCGACGAATCATTTTCCAACAATACCGGCAGCTTAGACAAAAAATCTTTGTACAAAACAACACTTTCGCCTGATTTCCCTTCGCTGACATTGAGTGAATCGATTGTCAGTACGATATTTCGGGCTTCAAGCGTATGGCTGTTTTCTGTCGCCAAATCATACGAATTCCGCAGCAACTGCCGCGCTTTTTCGTTCTCTCCATTTTTCAGGTACAGCGCAGCAAGTTCCTGCATCTGCACCACTTTCGCTTTGCTGTCCTGCTGTACAAACTCTTCTGCAAGCATTTCTGTTTTCTTCTCGATTGCCTTATCAAGTTGCTGTACATCAACCAATAAATCAACAGTTCTTTGATTGATTTCCAATGCTTTATCAGGCATGGTTTCCTTTGTGAGCTCGTATGCGTTTTCCAGGTTTTTTGTTGCCGAATTAATATCATTCTGCCGGATATTGATTTCAGCCATATTTTCGTAATCAGTGGACAATTCACTGCTGTTTTTCCGGGCGGCATTTGCACGGATATTCTGCTGCACTGCTTTTTCTTTGCTGCTGATGTCGGATGTCTGCAGGCGCGACGCATCATTTCTGTTCACCGACTTTTCATACTCAGAAGCACTCGCACTCGATGCGGCTTCATAATTTCTGGCTGCGGCGTTCAGCTTGTTCTGTCTTTCCTGCGTCTGCGCCAGTTTTCTGGAAACCATTGCCACATTCCTGGAATCTTTAGTGGAAACATAAATTTCTCTGGCTTTCAGATAATATTCTTCGCTTTTTGAAAAATTATTCTGGCTGAAATATGAATCGCCAAGCGCTACATAAACTTCGGCCTGCTGTGCAATATCACGCGTGTCGATGGCTTTCTCGAGCTGTTTACTTTGTACCTGAACTTTCTGCAAATCGCCTGCACTCTGCGCTGAAAAAACAGCACTGAGAAAAATTGCCCAACCCGTAAAAAAGAAATTCCATTTCACAAAACAAAGATAGGCTATTGTTATTCAGCTTAAAAACCATTCACCAAGTGAAAAGGGTTATTCACCAAGTTCTCCCGAAAGAGGCAACGAGCGCAACCTAAGTTTGCACTGTTAAAAAAAATAATCAACAATGAAGAAAATTTTATGCAGTGCGACTCTTGCCGCTTCCCTGTTCGTACAGGCACAGATCTCCGGAAATATTAATTATGATGGAACCGTACATCTGCCGCAAAACTACCTGAATGTGCAAAAACCGCATCCCGGTGAAACATTAATCGCTGTGAAAGGTCTCGCCAACATCAAAGCAGATTCTTACGTGGCTATTTTCAGCGTTACGCAGGTTGGTAAAACTCAGGAGGAAGCCACGCGCATTATCGATGAACGTATTAATACTGCACTTACGCCAATACGCAGCAGAAAAAATGTAGAAACTTATGTGGATGTCATTTCATTCGTCCCGAACTATGAATACGTGGTGCAAAACAAAATATTCAGCAAAACCTACAACGAAGTTCCGGCCGGATTTGAAATCAAGAAAAATCTCCATATTAAATTTCCGGATGCGACGATGCTGGAAGATTTCATGAAAATTCTTTCACAAAGTGAAATTTATGATTTGGTCCGAGTTGATTATCATGCAGCTGCACTGGAACAGATCAAAAAAGATCTGGAAGCAAAAGCCTACACCGAAGTTCAGCGCAAGATTAAAAAATACGAACTGATAAGCGGGAAAACTTCTGAAAATACAGAGCGTTCTGTGTCGGACGGTTTCATCATCAAACTACCTGTAGAAATGTACCAATCTTACCAAGCTTCACGCAGCACCACACTCAATCTGCGCAGGTCAGCACAGGTCAATCAATCCGAAAAAATCACGAGCATATTTTATCAGCCGGTACTTAATAAAGAGTTTGATTTTGTGATCAATCCCGTGATTGTGGAACCGGTGATTCAGGTAATGTATGAACTGAAAGTTCTGATCAGTAAAAAGCCGGAAAAAAACGAAAGAGAATATGTACTGCTGACTCCGGACGGACAACTGAAAACGCTGAACATCCAACCATAAACAGCATTCACCAAGTGAACAGCGGCATTCACC
>JAEWOM010000222.1 GCA_023399675.1 Bacteroidota bacterium | reverse complement strand
GATGACACCCTGTACGAAAATTTTATGTTCGTACAATGCGATAAGCTGTCCCAGCGAAAAAGGAGTAAGTTCCTTAAACAGAAGCGAATTGGTTGGTCTGTCACCGGGAAAAACTTTGTAGTGCAGTAATTCGTCGATTTCCTCTTCTGTTTTACCATTGTTTTTCAGCTCCTCTTCGGCTTCTTTTTCGCTTTTACCGAAAGCCAATGCTTCTGTTTGAGCAAAAAAATTGGCGAGTAATTTTTCCTGATGGTCTGCAACATCATTACATGATTCGATGTAGGCAATGAAATCAGCAGGTATCAGTTCAGTTCCCTGATGTATCAACTGAAAAAATGCGTGCTGACCGTTGGTTCCCGGTTCTCCCCAAATAATCGGCCCCGTTTCATATTGAACAAAGCGGCGGTTTCGGTCCACCGATTTTCCGTTGCTTTCCTTATCACCCTGCTGCAGATAGGCAGGAAATCTGTTCAGATACTGGGAATAAGGTAAAACAGCGTGTGTGCCTGCTTCGTAGAAATTCCGGTACCAGATGCCAATTAAACCCATTAAAACAGGAACGTTTTCAGAAAATTCTGCTGTGCGGAACTGCTGGTCTGTATCAAAAGCCCCGCGAAGCAACTGTTCGAAGTTGTCATAGCCGACCGCAAGAACAATACTGAGCCCGATGGCACTCCACAGCGAATATCTTCCGCCGACCCAGTCCCAGAACTCAAAAATATTTTCAGCGGCAATCCCGAATTTTTTCACGGCTTCAATATTCGTGGAAAGCGCGACAAAATGCTTAGCGACATCTTCCTGAGATCCAGACTTCAGAAACCAGGCTTTAGCCGATTCAGCATTCGTCATCGTTTCCTGCGTCGTGAAAGTTTTGGAAGCGATGATAAATAAGGTGGTTTCGCGGTCGAGGTTTTTGAGTGTTTCTGCGATATGATTTCCGTCCACATTGGAGACAAAATGAACACGCAGTCTGGTGTTAAAGTGCTTTAATGCTGAACAAACCATTGCCGGCCCAAGATCTGAACCTCCGATTCCGATATTCACCACATCGGTGATTTCCTTGCCGGAAAAACCTTTGTGTGCGCCTGAAATTACCTCTTCGGAAAATTTCTTCATCTGCGCCCGCACCTTCTCAATTTTCGGTTTGATATCTTCGCCGTCTTCAAGAATAGCAGTGTCAGAAAAATCTCTGAGAGCGGTATGCAATACGGCGCGGTCTTCTGTTCTGTTGATTTTTTCACCTTGGAACATCGCTTCAATCGCTTCCTTTAACTGGCATTCTTCAGCGAGGTTCAGCAGGAGTTCAACAGTCTGATCAGAAATCAGGTTTTTGGAATAATCGAATAAATAATGGTCTTTTTGAACAGAAAATTTGTTAAATCGCTCCGGATCATACTTGAAAAGGGAACGCAGCTCAAAGTCATTATTTCTGAAATGCGCAGTGAGTGCTTTCCACGCTTCTGTTTTTTCCGGATTTATATTTGGAAACATGTGTCAGTTTTGTGATGCTAACAAATTTAGGGAAAATAAAGGTTGCAGTAAAACCGTTGATCACTGTTTTCGGTCAATTATCTGTAACGCAGCTTGTCCGCTTTTGTTTTAATTCTGTTGATGGCCTTGTCCACCATTTTGCGTTCACCGGAGAGGCTTTTAAGTTGATAAGGCTGTTTTTTCCGGATGATAAAGAAGTCGTAATCCTCAAAATTCCAAATGCTGTATTTTTCAAAAAAGGTGATTTCCAGTCCGTTGTCGTCCAGGTTTTTCACCATTTGCGCAAACCAGACCGGCTGATCGATAATCTGCATATCGTCGCAGTCATTTTTTATCAGGTGATCGAGGTAGTACGGATTCGGGATATTGATGAGAATTCGGGTTGAATCATCACTGTAAGACGCGATGGATCTAAAAAGTTCCGGATGTTTTTCCAGCGGGATATGCTCAATAACATCCATCAAAGTGATAAAATGAAAAGGGCTGTTTTTCGGTTTGTAGTTTACAATATCTGCTACTTCGAAATGTACAGCCCTTGATGTGACCGATCTTTTTGCTGCAGCGATGCTTTTCGGACTCAGGTCTACTGCTTCAATTTTTCCGGTTTTTACAGCTTTTGCGAGCATTTTCGTGAAAGCACCTACGCCGCAACCGAGTTCCAGAATATTTGTTTCAGATTTCAGTCCCAGGTTTTTCATCCGGCGAAAAAGAGAAATCAGTCTTTCATTGATTCCTGTTTCTTCCTGTGCTGCCGAAAAATCATCATAAAACCCGGAAATCTGCTCATTATCCATACCGTGAAAAATTATTTTGATAAAAATAGCAAAATCCTGTAGTAATAGTTTTCAGCATCCCTGCCGGTTGCATTAGTTGCACCGTTATTCGGTTTCAGATCTGGAGATGAGCGGTTTTCTTTTTCTGAAGAGATAAAAGATTACTGCAGCGATCAGCAGAAGCGGCCAAATGGTTATCATACCGATCAGCACTTTTTGAATGAGATAAAAGCCCTCTACAAAAGCATTCTTAGCATCATAAAAAAATGTGAACTTATACTTGTTGTCAATGTTTTTCGTGTTGATAACAGCGATCTCTGCGACGCGGAGTTTCGGTTCCCGAATGTAGATGTCGACGGTAGCATATTTCAGATGATCTGCGAGCGCAATGTTTTCAATTTTATTTACCTGACCTTCGGTAAGATTGTTTTCCGTTTTTTCAACTTTTTCGCCGGTGTTTTTCATTTTGGCGATAACTTCTGCGGTTTTGCGGATTTTCTCTGCCTCCATTTCAGCTATTTTCGCATGGGCTGTAACATCTTTTGCAATGATAATCCGTGAGTTAAGGAAAACTTTTTGACTGTTGATGAATGTCAGGAAATCACCCAGTTTTTGAGTGGGAACACGTACCTGCATGTTGTTGTCCGCCTGGAATTTTCTCACGAGCGTGGCGTCGGTATCAGATGTTTCGAAAGTTTCTTCCGAGACGACGTTGCTTTGAAGGCGGCTTTCTGTAACGAAACCTCCAAGTTGCTGCAGTTGTTTTTCCAAAGCGATGGTTGCTTCATACACATCCGCAA
>JAEWOM010000219.1 GCA_023399675.1 Bacteroidota bacterium | reverse complement strand
CCGGAACTTCGATATGCGTAATAACGGCATTCTCCGGAAGATTATGATCGAATTGCGGTGTATTTCCCGGAAGTCGGTGAAAATCTTTGAAGGCAATCGTCTTTTTCTGATTATTATCTGAAATGATTACTTCAGCGTCCAGAGCAGCAAGGGCAACGCAGAAATCAGATGGGTGTACGGCGACGCAATCATTGCTGTAGCCGATTACGGCGGTCATTCTGTTATCGCCGTTCAATGCGCTGCAACCCGCATTGGGACTGCGTTTATTGCAGGGCGTTGTCAGGTCGTAAAAGTACGGACAGCGCGTTCTTTGCAGCAGGTTTCCGGCACAGGAAGCCATATTCCTGATTTGGGGAGAAGCGCCTGCAAGTATGGCTTCTGCCAGTAAAGGAAAATTTTGAAGCACTTCACGGTCCACGGTAACTGCACTGTTTTTTGCCATCGCACCGATGCGCAGTCGGTTGCCGGACTTTTCTATTTTATCAGAGAGGACGCCGGCAAGACTGATCAGTTCAGATGGCTGTGTGATATCCTTTTTCATCAGATCAACGAGATTGGTACCTCCGGCGATGAACTTCGAATTACTGTTCTTGCGGGAAACGGTTTTTCCCAGACTGTTTTGCGCGAAAAACTGAAATGGTTTCATCCTGCTACTTTTTGTATGGCTTCCGTAATACCGTTGTAAGCTCCACAACGGCAGAGATTGCCACTCATGAACTCTTTTATTTCTTCAACTGATCCTGTTCGTCCTTCATTTACGCATGCTACTGCAGACATAATCTGTCCCGGCGTACAGTATCCGCACTGAAAACCATCAGTTTCTATGAATGCCTGCTGCATCGGATGCAGCGTGTCTCCGTTTGCAAGCCCTTCGATTGTGGTGATTTCTTTTTCCTGAGCGGTACATGCCAATGTAAGGCAACTCAGAACGCGCTGTCCTTCAATATGTACAGTACAAGCTCCGCACTGACCGTGATCGCAGCCTTTTTTAGTTCCGGTGAGCTGTAGATTTTCGCGTAGCAGGTCAAGAACTGTTGTTCTCGTGTCAATCTGGAGATCGTGTTTTTTCCCATTGATATGCATCTTTACTTTGATGAGATTTTTAGGAGCAACGAAAAACGTGCGGACCTTTTCGCCGGCGGCCTTCAGATGAAGCGGTACAGCTGACCAAAAAAGCAGCATCCCCGACGATTTAAGGAAATTTCTGCGTGTATATGAAGGTGTTTTCATAAGAAAAGACGCTTATGTTTATTTTCTTTTGACCAATTTAATGATTTATTGTGATTTCTTTATTGTTTTCACATTATTAATATCAGAAATTAATGAACGATATCAATTAGTATTATTAACAAAAAAACCTGCCGGTGTTTGCGGCAGGTCAGATATTTTTGATAAAGTTCTTAAACATTAGGATTCTCGAGTATGACAGCATAACCCTGTCCAACGCCAATGCACATTGTACATAAAGCATATTTTTTTCCGGTTTTCTGAAGTTCCAAAGCAGCGGAGTAAGTGATTCTCGTTCCGCTCATTCCAAGAGGATGTCCCAAAGCGATGGCACCACCATTGATGTTTACGCGCGGATCGTCGTTGGCAATTCCGAGTTCTTTAAGACACGCAATACTTTGCGCGGCAAAAGCTTCATTCAGTTCGATCACATCGATCTGATCCAGAGTTAAATTGGCTCTTTTTAAAGCAAGTTTGCTTGCTTCAACCGGACCGATTCCCATAATTCTCGGCTCTGTTCCTGTTACGGCAGAAGTTATGATTTTCGCAAGTGGTTTCAGATTGTATTTTTCAACAGCTTCATCGGAAGCTACGATTACTGCAGCGGCTCCGTCATTCAGTCCGGACGCATTTCCTGCAGTTACGGTTCCGTTTTCTTTAACAAATGCAGCTCTAAGTTTTCCTAAAACTTCCATTGAAGTATTTGGTTTGATGAACTCATCTTTGTTTACGACAATCGGATCTGCTTTTCTTTGCGGAATCACGATATCGGAAATTTCTTCAGCTAAGCGTCCGCTTTCCTGTGCTTTTTTGGCTTTCATTTGAGAATTCAGTGCGAATTCATCCTGTTCCTCACGGGAAATCTTATACATTTCTGCAAGATTTTCAGCGGTTTTTCCCATCGCTTCAGTTCCGTACATTTTTTCCATTTCCGGATTAATGAATCGCCATCCGAAGCTTGAGTCATACATTTTCTGTGTCGTATCAAATCCGCTTTCTCCCTTTGAAATTGCGTAAGGTCCGCGCGTCATTCCTTCCACACCACCTGCGATGAATAGATCGCCTTCCCCAGATTTTATCGCTCTTGATGCCTGTGCAATCGCACTCATTCCTGAAGCGCAAAGTCGGTTCACAGTTTCTCCCGGAACGGTTACGGGAAGTCCGGCCAAAAGCAGCGACATTCTTGCCACATTTCGGTTGTCTTCACCTGCCTGATTGGCGCATCCGATAATAACATCGTCAATTTGATCAGTGGGTAAGTCCGGATTTTTTTCAATCAGACTTTTAATTACTGAAGCCAGTAGATCGTCGGTTCTCACCGCTGCCAGTTGACCTTTGAAATTCCCGATTGCAGAACGGGTTCCGTCTATAATGTATGCGTTTTTACTCATATTAAAATTTGTTTAAAAATAGGGTTTTTCAACGGGTTGAAGAAATCCTAGTCTCTTAGTTTATGTTCAATTTCAAGCGTTTTTTTGTGAAAATACCGAATCGGAAATGCAGTTATCAAAACCACTAAAAGTCCGATCAGACAGCCAATCAGCACAGAAATGAAACCTTCAATCGGTGCCATAAAACCTTCATCGGGCTTTTCAATCAGAATGATAATCACTGCAACAACAGCTGTTCTCGATACCTGAACGAGTTTAAATCCTTTACATAAAACTGCGGCGAGGATGATTCCAACCATCACTTTCAGATACATGCTGACCGGCAGAAAAACAGCAGCAAATCCTGACGCGGCTCCAACGAAATTGGCTTTTACGCGCTCGATGGAAAGTTTCCGACTGTCTTTTCCTTCCGGCGAAATCACGAGCAGAATCGAGATTAAAGCCCAGAACAGGTCGTATTCCGGAATGGCCTGCATCATGAAAAATCCGATGGTGAAACCAATTACGCACCGACAGATGTAGATGAAAACCGGCGAGAAAATCAGTCCACGAAACCCCGAAACCGTTTGCGATTTGTCCATGTAAAGTAAATTTTTGCAGCTGCAAAATTAAACTTTGAAGTCTAAACTACGCTTCAGTTTTGGTCTCGATTTTCTCTTCGAATTTTGCTGAAGTTTTTTCACGAACTTCTTCTAAGGTCGCTCCGTTCAGCAGTTCAGTTAAAGTCAGTTTGCCGTCGATGAATTTGAAAACCGCTAAGTCGGTGATAATCATATCAACAGAATTTTTGGTCGTCAAAGGTAAATCGCAGGTCGGAACAATCTTCGGATCACCGTTTTTCTCCGTGTGCATCATCGTAATGATGAGTTTTTTCGCACCGGAAGCCAAATCCATTGCGCCTCCAACGCCTAAAAGCGGTTGTCCCGGAACAGCCCAGTTCGTAAGATTGGCATGTTCATCAACCTGAAGTCCGCCCATTACAGCCGTATCGATATGTCCGCCGCGAATCATCGCGAAAGAATCCGCGGAGTCAAAATAAGAGCTTCCCGGAAGTGCGGTTACCGGAATTTTTCCTGCGTTAACCGGATAATCCATCGCGCCGCCACCGTCGGAAAAAACCGGACCAACGCCTAACATTCCGTTTTCGGTGTGGAGGATAATGCCGTGTTCCGGTGTGATTAAATCGGCTACCAAAGTTGGAATTCCAATTCCTAAATTCACGACTTCGCCTTGATTTAATTCCGCCAAAGCGCGTTTTGCCATATTCATTCTGCGTTCCGAAACTACTTTGCTTGAACTTACCGATCCTGAACTTCCCAGTTCCTCAACCGTGGTGTGTGCCTCAACCAAAAAGTCAACGAAACATCCTTGCTTATGAACGTTTTCCGGTTCAATTTCTCCAACCGGAACGATGTGTTCAGCTTCAGCAATCAACAAGTCTGCAGCAGTTGCAAAAGATTTATTGAAATTCTGTTCGGTCATTCGATACTGAAGATTTCCCGCTGTATCGGCTTTCCAGGCACGAACGAAAGCCACATTTCCACGAATGGACGGAATGAAAACCATTTCTTTCCCGTTAATAATTTTGGTTTCGTGGTTTTTCGTGATATCGGTTCCGGCTGCTGTTACGGTATAGAAACCGCCGATTCCTGCGCCACCTGCACGAACTGCTTCAGCCAATGTTCCCTGCGGAATCAGTTCATATTCAACGTCGCCGTCCTGCGCAGCTTTTACAGCTTCCGGATTGGATGTGAAGAAGGAGCCGATCATTTTCTTAATCTGTCCGTTTCTCAAAAGTCGACCGCCGCCAAGTCCGGCTTCGCCAACGTTGTTTCCGATGAATGTTATATTTTTTGTGCCTGTTTCAGCAAGCGCATGCATCAGGTGAACAGGATTTCCGGTCATTCCGAATCCGCCCTGAAGCAGCGTATCGCCGTCTTTCACTTTGGCAGCAGCTTCGTTTGCTGTGATAATGGGAACTGTTTCCATTTTTTTTATTTTGATTAAGCGCAAAGTCCGTAAAGTTGCTTTTCCGTTTTTGCGCATTATTTCTAAGTCCGCAAAGATTCATCTTACAATGAATTGCAAAGTGGACAGAAGATTTCTGTTAGTAATTATTTATTTAAAAACTGAAGCAATATTTGATTGAATTCAGTTGGTTTTTCAAATGCAGAGAGATGCCTTGCATCTATGGTTATTAGTACTGAATTTTTGATTTCTTTCTGCATCCATTTTCCATCTTCAACGGTGGTTACAGGATCTTGTTCTCCGGCGATAATCAGTACCGGATTTTTAATATTTTTTAATTCATCACGGAAATCTGCATCACGCACCATTGCACAGTTAGAAGCGTATCCCTGTGGAGAATTTGTCTTGAAATTATTAATGATTTCTTCCACTTCATTTTTCTGATTTTCAATGAAATCATCGGTGAACCATTTGGCAGGCGTTCCTGCTGCAACCGGTTCCAGACCTTCTTTCTGTACCAAACTGATGCGGTCGTTCCAGGAATCTGTGGTTCCGATTTTCGCGGCGGTATTGCACAAAACAATTTTCTGTACTCGGTTTCCTCCGTTCAAACCTAACCACTGTCCAATAAGTCCGCCCATTGAAAGTCCACAGAAGTGAAATGTTTCAATCCCAAGATTTTTGGTCAGTTCAAGCAGATCATTTCCCAAAAGTTCAGCTGAATAATCACCTTCGGTAACATCGGTGTTTCCATGTCCGCGCGTGTCGCTCAACAATATGTTGAAATGTTCGGAAACGGCTTCAAGTTGTTTATTCCACATCGTGAAATTCGTTCCTAAGGAATTGGAAAAAACCAAAGTTTCAGGTTTGCCGTTGTTGATCAGCTGATAATTGATTTCGATTCCGTTTGTTTTTATTTTTGACATTTTTTATAAAATTATTCGCACAGATTACACAGATTTTCACGGATCTCATTGAGTTTTTTTGCTTAGAATGCTGCAGTTAACTGTGTATATTCAATGAGATTAAAACCAAACCCAATATCCGAAGACATTGAGTTTGGTAAAGATTGTTTTAGTTAGCAGCAAGTGCTCTTGTTCTGTGGTTTTCACCATCATTTTTCGCAGTTTCTTCTTTCAGAATATTGAAATTGAACTCTGCATATGCGAACGGCTCTTTTTCAAAACCTTTCGCTTCAGCTTCATCCGCTGTGTGTCTTGAGATATGCGGAACGGGTTCTTCCTTGGTTGCGAATGCGAAATCGTCAAACGTTAGCGGGTCGCCTTCTATGTTGATTTGTGTTGTTAATTTTCTGTATCCCGGCTTGGTTACGAAGAAGTGAATGTGTGCAGGACGGCTTCCGTGTCTTCCTAAAGCGGTCATCATTCTTTCCGTGCAGCTTCCCGGAGGACAAGAATATCCCGGAGGAATTACAGTTTTGAAAGTATATTTTCCGTCTGCACCCACTCTGATTGCTCTTCTCAAGTTGTAATCGGACTGGCTGGAATCGAAATAGGAGTAAAGTCCTTTGTCGTTGCAGTGCCAAACTTCAAGCAAAGCGCCTTCAACAGGATTTCCGTCTACATCTTTAATGGTTCCGCTCATGTAGAATCTTTCCATGTCTTTGCTGTCTTCCGGCTCGTTTTCAAGCGCTGCGAAAGATTCAGTTTTCGGAGCTCCGGCTACGTAAAGCGGACCTTCAATCGTTCTTGGTGTTTCACCTTTAAAACCGGCTTCTTCATCGGCATGTTCGCTCATCGCAGCGATAAATCTTTCTATACCCAAACCTGCGTAAAGCAAGCCCCATTCGTTGTTTTGTCCTACTTCTTTCAGATAGTCTGCAGCGTGCCACATTTCTTCGGAAGTAATGTCAAGATCAACCATTGCATAGAAAAGGTCTTTCAGCAGAAGGTTTACGATTTCTTTTATTCTCGGATTTCCTTTTGCAGGATCTTCCTTTGAAAGGGTGTAATCTAACTCTTTGTGGATTTGTTCTTTGGTCATCATAACTTGTTAACTTTTTTTGATTAATATTTTGTGATTCTGTTTTAAATTAAATTCTCACGAACGGCGTTCGGATGTTTGCAAACGCTGGTTACTTTGATGTTCATGTACGGAAAGAGCGGCAGTGAACTTAGGATTTGATGAAGTTCGTCCGGACTTTCCACTTCCAGAACACTGATGTTGGAGTAGCGGCCGGCAACGCGCCACAGATATTTCCATTTGCCGGAATTCTGCCATTTCTGGGATGTTTCGCGCTCGCGGCTTCCGTAATCCTGAAGTTTTTCTTCAGACCAGGTTTCCGGGATGTTTACATCCATTTCTACTACGTATACCATTTTAGTTTTAATTTCAAATTATCAATTACGAATTACGATTTGTGCTTTATATCTTTTATCTTTTCTCTTGGTTCTCGGCTCTCAAATCTTACTTCCTTTTATAAAATTTGAATTTATCTTCATCGATTTCCAGTCCGAGGCCGGGTTTTTTTTTTGGAAGTTCCAGATGGCAGTCGCGGAAAACCATCGGGTTGGTTACAAAATCGTCGGTTAATAAAAGCGGTCCGAAAAGTTCCGTTCCCCAACTTAAATTGGTGAATGTGCTGAAAACCTGCGCCGAAGCTACACTTCCGATAGTTCCTTCCAGCATCGTTCCTCCGTACAGTCCGATGTCGGCTGCGTTGGCCATTCCTGCGATTTTTGCAGCGTTGTTCAGTCCGCCCGTTTTCATGATTTTCACTGCGAAAACACTTCCACCGCGAATTTTTGCCAGCTTCATCGCATCTTCTGTGGTTGCAACAGCTTCATCAGCCATTATCGGAACGTGGAAATATTCGGTTAATCTGGCCAAACCTTCAAAATTGGTTTTGATGATGGGCTGTTCGATAAGATCAATTCCGTTGTCCTGCAGAACTTTTACCCAAGTTTTAGCGTTGTATTCGTCCCACGCCTGATTGATGTCGACTGTGATTCTGATGTCTTCGCCTAACGCTTTTTTGATGGCAACTACATGAGCAACGTCTTTTTTTGGTTCGTTGCTTCCGATTTTCAGTTTGAAAGTATCGTGTCTTTTGATGGAAACTAGATGTTGGGCTTCTTCAATATCTTTTTCAGTATTTCCGCTGGCTAAAGTCCAAAGCACCGGAAGTTTGTCAGAAATGGAACCGCCTAAATATTCAGCAACGGTGATTCCGAGTCTTTTTCCCTGCGCATCGAGAAGTGCAGTTTCGATTCCGG
This sequence comes from Bacteroidota bacterium, assembly GCA_023399675.1. Classification (GTDB taxonomy): domain Bacteria; phylum Bacteroidota; class Bacteroidia; order Flavobacteriales; family Weeksellaceae; genus JAEWOS01. The sequence continues at coordinate 830 of JAEWOM010000219.1, read as the reverse complement.
CTTTTGCAAATGTGTTGCCTTTTACATTTTTCTCGATTTTATGCATCAACGCATTGATGTTTGTGGCATCCTGACCGATTAAATGTGGAGCGATGTATTTTTCAATCGTCAGTTTCATGCCTTCCGGAGATTCCGGTCCGTAGGTCATTCCGCCGATTGTGGTGCTTTCGCCCCATCCGGTAATTCCGTCTTCCGAAGTAATTCTGCTGATTACCATGGTTTGGTTTTTCATCGTCGCCATCGAAAGTTTGTGCGGACGAATCGTTGGCAATTCCAGAATTGCAACTTCAACGGATATTATTTTAGGATTTTTTTTCATGCTAACTGTTTCACTTCAGAATCTGTTAAATCTCTATTAACAAATTGATAAGCCAAAGTTAAACATGATAAAAATCATGTAATAGGACTTTTTTAGGAATTAATGGGATTTTTTGTTTTTATCAATTTGAAACCAAAACGAAACATTGGTTTACAACGAATCTTTATAAAGATTACAAATCGTAACTAGCCCTGGTTGAAATGGAAATCCTTTTTTGTGAGAGGATTTGCCGAACAAAAAAGATTGAAATGTAAAACAGGTTCCCGGCTCCTGAAAAAATTAATTCACGGAAAGACGGTATTCTTTTGGCGTGAGTCCGGTCTTTTGTTTGAAAAGCCGCGCAAAATAGCTCGAATCATCAATATCAAACTGATAGGAAACTTCCGAAATTGTGAAATCCGGATTGCGGAGCGTGCTCTTTATATTAAGGATAAGGAAATCGAGGATGACTTCCTTAGGCGTTTTTCCGGACATGGTTTTGCAGAGCTGACTGAGTTGCTGCACTGAAATA
>JAEWOM010000149.1 GCA_023399675.1 Bacteroidota bacterium | reverse complement strand
GGTTTAACGCATCGGAACAGAGAACCGGATCATTTTTGTCTGAAAACAGAGACGGCGAAATGCAGATCCGTGCAAACCGTTTCCTGAACAAGGACGTAGATTAATAAACTTGATGTAATTAAGAATTCTTAAAAAATGAGTTTAGAAAATACCATAAACGACGCGATTAAAACAGCGATGCGCGAAAAGGACAAAACCGCGCTGGATGCTTTGCGTGCTGTAAAGTCACAGATATTGCTGCTGAAAACCGAGGCAAAAGATGCAGAAGTGTCATCTGAACAGGAAATAGCCATTCTTCAGCGCATGATCAAGCAGAGAAAAGATTCTTACGAGCAGTTCGCTGCACAGGGAAGAACGGATCTTGCAGAAGTAGAGGATGCGCAGATGCAGGTAATCAGCAGGTATTTGCCGGCACAGTTGTCTGCAGAGGAACTTCAGCAGGAAGTCTCCCGGATAATTGAAGAAGTTGGTGCGCAAAGCATCAAAGATTTTGGCAAAGTGATGGGCTCAGCGTCCCAAAAACTGGCCGGTAGAGCCGACGGAAAATCAATTTCCGAAATGGCTAAGAAGATGCTGACAGCATAACAGTCAGCCGTTAATTCAGGATATCCTATTATTGTATATCGATTTGATTTGAGAAGCCCGGAGCATTCAGTTCCGGGCTTCCGTTTTGCCATTTTGTCGCGCAGTTTCGTTTTGGAACAGTTTTAATAAAATGTAATGTGCAGAATCTGCAGTTTTTATTGTGTAAATTTGCGTTAACAACCATTTAGATAATCCTTAAATATTATATTATGTATCCTGAAGAACTGGTAATGCCGATGAAGGCAGAACTTACAGATAAAGGTTTTACAGACCTTACAACAGCGGAAGCAGTGAGCGACGCTTTAAACAACAGCGGAACTACGCTGCTAATGATCAATTCCGTTTGTGGCTGTGCAGCAGGTGCTGCGAGACCGGGCGTTATTTATTCGCTGACAGGTGATAAAAAACCGGATCACCTGACCACTGTTTTTGCAGGTTTTGATACCGAAGCAGTGAGCGAAGCACGCAAGCATCTGGCACCGTTTCCGCCGAGCTCTCCATGCGTAGCGCTGTTCAAAGACGGTGAACTCGTACATATGCTTGAACGCCACCACATTGAGGGAAATCCTGCAGGCGCTATTGCAGCCAATCTGCAGGCCGCGTATGATGAATACTGCTAAAACCAAAACTTAAAACCAACCGGCCCGTAATTTTGTGCGGGCTTTCTTATGCACTGAAAGCCCCGTTGCTGCATGTTTTTCGCTGAAAATTTTTATATTTGTCAGTCATGGCAACAAAGGCGCTGTTCAACTCTGTAGTCAACTGGTTTATCAAGCAGAGGATAGATCAGATTCAGAATTTTATTAATCATCCTACAGAAACGCAGAACGGAATTCTTTTCTCCCAGCTTTTTCATGCAGAAAGCACCGTTTACGGCCAGCAGTTCGGGTTCAGTTCCATTTCGAGTTATAACGATTTCAAAAACAGGGTGCCGGTTGTTTCCTACGAAGATTTTCAGCCGTTCATCGAACGTGCACGGCAGGGAGAACGCGACGTCATCTGGCCTGGACAGATCCGCAATTTTGCCAAATCTTCCGGAACGACCAATGCCAAAAGCAAGTACATCCCGATTACCCAGGAAAGCTTGGACGAATGCCATTTTAAAGCCGGAAAGGATCTCGTTTCCATGTACGTAAACAACCATCCGGAAAATCAGCTGTTTTCGAATAAAAACCTGCGTCTCGGCGGCAGTTCAGAACTGTCTGAAGAATTCAATACCAAAGTGGGAGACCTTTCAGCAATTCTGATTGATAACCTGCCATTTTGGGTAGAGATTACAGCAACACCGAGCCGCAAAGTTTCGCTGATGTCAGAGTGGGAGTCAAAACTGAAAGCTATTGTTGGTGAAGTAAGATATTCGGAAGTAGGAAGCATCACGGGCGTGCCAAGTTGGATGATGGTTCTGCTTCAGAAAGTGCTCGAGGAAACCGGGGCTTCATCGATTGCTGAAGTGTGGCCAAATCTCGAAGTATTTTTTCACGGCGGAATCAGTTTTACCCCTTACCGCGAACAATACCGAAGTGTTATCGGCAAGAATATCAACTACTACGAAATTTACAACGCATCGGAAGGCTTCTTCGGAATACAGGACCGTTCGGACAGTAATGAAATGCTGCTGATGCTGGATTACGGTATTTTTTATGAGTTTATTCCGATGGAAGAAATTCATTCTGATAATCCGAAAGTGCTGACGCTCGAAGAGGTGGAATTGGGCAAAAACTACGCAATTGTCCTCACCACGAACGGCGGTTTGTGGCGTTACCTGATCGGAGATACTGTTATTTTTACGTCGCTGAATCCGTACAGGATCAAGGTTTCCGGCAGAACTAAACATTATATTAATGCGTTTGGCGAAGAACTGATGATTGATAATGTGGAAGCCGCACTCGCTGTTGCCTGCAAAAATACTGATGCCATGGTCAGCGATTATACCGGCGCACCGATTTTCATGCAGAAAAATGAAAGCGGAGCCCATGAATGGATTTTTGAATTTTCAAAAGCACCGGAGAATATCGATCTGTTTACAGATGTCTTTGATGAGCATCTTAAAACCCTGAATTCCGATTATGAAGCAAAGCGTTATAACGACATGACGCTGAAAAGACCTGTAGTACACGCAGCGCAGCCCAAACTCTTTTACCGGTGGATGGAAAACAGAGGGAAGCTGGGCGGACAGAACAAAGTGCCGCGTCTTTCCAATGACCGGCAGTATATCGATCCGCTTCTGGAACTGAACGGTTCTCTGTAAATTTTATTCCGTTTTAGAATCCGCAGCGGCGGCCTGTTTTTCAGCTGCTTTTTTGGTTTCAGCCGCTTTCCGTTCTTTTTCCTGCTCTTTTTTCGCCTCGTCGGCTTTTGCTTTGTCTTCCTTAGCCTTCAGTTCCTGTTCCAGTCTCTCTTTTTCAATAGCCTCTGCTACAGCCTTTAGTGAATCCTGATATGCTTTGGAAGAACGGCGGATTTCATTCGCAACATCAACGGAAATGGCACCTTCAGAAAAGGAATCGATAGCGGTAGTATCGTAATTCAGTTCAACATATGTTTCTTCTGCAGAGGCGGCAGGCTGCTTCTCTGAACAGGCAACTGCAGATATCAAAAGCAGAGAAATCAGCGTTAATTTTTTCATAAACTAAAAGTTTAGTTGTATTTCAGCAACCACGGGATAATGATCGGAAATGCGGATATTCCGTTTAACGTCATAATCGATGGTTTCGAGTTCTTTGGACGTAAAAATATAATCGATGGTAATCGGTATTTTATAATCGTGAAACGTGGTGGAAAATCCCTTTCCTGCTGCAACAAAAGCATCCGTCAGGCCTTCCGAGATTTCATAATATTCATAAGAATTCGGTACCGCATTGAGATCGCCCGTCACAATGGTTGGATATGGAGAATTTCTGATGGCTTTTGTAATGACTTTCAGCTGCTGCTCATGTTTCCGGAATCCGGGTTCCAGTGTTCGGTAAATATCGAGTATTTTCTGCTGATTGGCTTCTGCCTGTTCTTCAGGATACAGCATATCTTTATTAAAAAAGAATGAACTCAGATGAATGTTGAAAATCCGTATTATTTTACCGTCAATTTCTATGTCGGTTTGTATCGCATAGCTTTGCCGGTCTTCCTTTGAATTCAGTATGGGCTTTCGGTCTACAATTTTGTAGCGGCTGTAAGTCGCCATCAGCAATTCGTTCTCGTAGGAATACGGAAGTCCGGATGTAGGTTTTACCACGCTTGCTTCCTGTAAATTGATGATGTCAAAATCTTCGCTCGCGAGGTATTCTTCGATTTGAGCCCGGCGTTTGTCAGTGGTCAGTTTGCAGTTAAAACTGACAATCCGGATGGTTTTCTTTTCTGCGGTTTTAGAAGGTGAGTAGTTCACCCATCTTTTCACAGGAAGGTAAAACAGCAGCGATACGGCAGCGAAAAAAAAGAATCTCTTTTTTCTTGCAAACATCCAGAAGAGCAGCCCTAAAATGTTGGCAATCATCAGTCCGGGAAAAGCCAGAGAAAGAAAATTCAGCTTGCTGAACGTGCTGGGTGCAATCCATGCGTTGAGGAAATTAGCCAGTAAAAGCCCGATGATGAACAGGTGGTCAATCGTGAGCAATCTGTAAAACCACCTCATATTAATTGATGCGGAATCGGTTTTTCCGGAAAGATCTTGCCATGATATAGCCGACTATTGCACCTCCGATATGTGCGAAATGCGCAATGCCGCCCATTTGTCCGCTAAAGCCAAGATAAAGGGATACCACGATGATGATCGGCAACAAATATTTGGCTTTGATCCCAAAAGGAATAAACATAAAATACAGCTTGGCATCCGGAAATAGCGTTGAAAATGCGGCCACAACTCCGAAAATGGCTCCGGAAGCACCTACCATCGGGATACTGTTGATGATATCCGGATCTGCTCCCTGGCTAATTTCAAAAAAACTCCAGGCGCAGTTTAAGGCGTACGCACCGATGCCGCTGAGAAAGTAAAGTGCAGAGAATCGCTGCTGCTGCAAAGTCTGCTCCAGCACGGGTCCGAAACTCCACAGTGTCACCATGTTGAACAGAATGTGCATGATACCCATAGAAGATTGCAGCGGCGCATGCATAAACATATGCGTAAAGATCTGCCAAAAATCAAAATGTGGAGATCCGATATAATAAGCCGGAAAAATTTCATACAGTCTTAACGACAGCAGGAAATTAGAAGCGAGGTAAATCAGCACATTTGCGATGATAATATTGCGGGTGATTGGTGTTATCTGTCGGAACATTTAAAATTTATTTTTGAGTTCATCCAGCGGCAATTCATAAAAGCAGCGTTTGCCGTTCGGAAGGTATTCGGGAAAACCCAGTTCGCTGAAATCGCGTATAACCTGCTCAGCGTCAGTTTTATACAAAAAATCAAAGCGCGATTTGCTCTGTATTCTGTTCCACTGCTGCTCATAGAACCTCAGAAACTCTTCTTCAGTTCGGTACTCGAGAATTTCGAAAATCTGCTCCAGAAATTTCATGACCTGGGTTTCTTTCAGTCCTTCCGGTACTGCGTCAATGCGGAGGACATTTTCGTGAGCCGTACTGAATTCAAAACCGAACTCGGGAAGGTATTTTTTGATGGATCTGAATTTATTTTTCTCCGTCTCGTTCATGTGGTATTCGAGCGAAAAAAGCAGTGGCTGCGATTTGTTGCTTCGGGCGGGTCCCCTGTTATTTTCTGCTGTGATCAACCGGTGCATTCTCCCGAGATCCAGGACCAGTGATTTTTCACCTTTGTTAAAAATCCAGTAGCCGTTCGGAAGCCGCATCAGGTCTTCTTCAAAATCTTCTTCTTCAAAAAGATTAATTTTCGAGGGTGCTGCCGAAATATTCTGGTGGTAAATTTCTGCTAAATTCTGAATTTCAGCCTGTTTCACCTGTTTTTCTTCCAGGAAGGGGTTGTAGTTTCGGTCAACGGAAATTTCAGGTATTTTGAAGTTTCCACGCGAAGGCTGTGCGTCCGTTCGGAATATTTCGTCCGCTTTCGGATTTCGGTCGAAGTCCAGACTCGGTGAAATATTATAAATGCCGAGCGCTTTTTTGATGGTAGATCTTACCAGCGCAAAAATGACGTGTTCATCTTCGAATTTCACTTCCGTTTTCTGCGGATGAATGTTCACATCGATTTTTTCCGGATCCATTTCCAGAAAAAGAAAAAATGTCGGGATATATCCGGGATGTAAAAGCCCCTCGAAAGCTTCCTGTACTGCTTTGTTGAGGTAAGGACTGCGGAAATACCTGCCGTTCACAAAGAGAAACTGTTCTCCACGGACTTTTTTTGCACCTTCCGGTTTTGCGGCATATCCGTGAAGCTGCACCCAGCCCAAATCCTCCTTTATCGGAATGAGCAAGGGCTGGAGCTTGCGTCCAAAAATTTCCAGTATTCTTTGCAGGGGAGTTCCCGCCCGAAGTCTGAAGATGGGTTCATCATCATGGAACAGGGAAAATTCAATATTTTCATGGGCGAGTGCCACGCGCTGAAATTCATCGATGATATGGCGGAATTCCACATTGTTGTTTTTCAGGAATTTCCTTCTGGCAGGAACGTTGTAAAACAGGTTTTTCACCTGAAAATTAGAACCTTCTGCCGTCTGTACCGGCTCCTGAAACTGCAGTCCGCCGCCTTCTATATAAATGTTGGTGCCAACCGGTGCGTCTTTAATTTTTGTTTTAAGTTCCACCTGAGCCACGGCTGCGATGGAAGCAAGGGCTTCACCACGAAATCCTTTGGTAGAAATTTTAAAAATATCGTCGGTGGTGCGGATTTTTGAAGTGGCATGTCTTTCGAAGGCCATTCTGGCATCGGTTTCGGTCATTCCGTTACCGTTGTCTACCACCTGAATCAGGTTTCTTCCGGCATCGCGTACGATGAGTTCTATTTTGGTGGCATTGGCATCGATGGCGTTTTCCAGCAGTTCTTTAACGATGGACGCAGGTCTCTGCACCACTTCGCCGGCGGCAATCTGGTTCGCTACATGATCCGGTAAAAGCTGAATGATATCGTGCATGCATTTTTAGAGAATCACAAAAATACTGAAATCAATTTGAAATCGGCAGGTTGTCGACATCTGCAGTAGTGAATTGTTTTTCCACAATTCCTATTTATTATTGGTTTGCGTGGTTTTTCTTTAATCCAAAGATAAAGATTTGGAAACTTGCAAACTCAGCACGAATAGTAGCGATTTTTTTAGCAGTCTGACATCAAGATTTATCTGGCAACCATTTAAAAGCCATTAATCATCGCCATTGTAAATCCAGAGCAACACCGGTTTGGAAGTGTTCTGCAATTTTTTGTCTAAATAATGCATCGTCTCGTCATCAACCACCGGGCAGCCCTGACTCCAGCCCAACGGTAAATGCGCAGGGTAAATTTCATCACGTGACACCGGAGTATAGGAATGCAGAACGATGATTCTGCGGAACGCATTGCTGTTCGTCGGTTCCAGACCGTGAAGTTTGTAATGCACGTTAATTCCCCATTGACTGTAAGCACGGATTCCGACACGGTACTTGCCCAAAGAAGTAAGTAAACTTCCTTCAACATTGCTGAAACGCGGTTCGGTGGTGGTACTTCTGTGTTCTCCTTTTCCGATGCCGTGCGCACAAAGCGCACTGCGTTCTACTTTCTGACTGTTAAAATCGTACACAAACAGTCTGTGTTTTCCGGAATGAATGCTCATGCCGATCAGTATCGCGTAATCGGTATTGAAGTTTTCAGATTTGCAGAACGCAAGCGCTTCTTCAGCTTTGGTTTGCAGCCGTTTTTCCACTTTTTCAGCGTTGTTTTCCACTGAACCTGAAAAAGCAGAACCGGATTGTGCCAAAAGTTTTCCGTGCGACTGATCAGAACAACCGGAAAACATCAGAAGAGAAAAAATGAATAAAAATCTGTGCATTTCAAATGAAAAATGGGTCCCGTAGCGCAGAATAACCTGCAGTTAAGGCAATTTAAACAAAAAACTACATTTGTTTTGTGATCTGTTAAATTATGAAATTCCTCTTATTCAAACTAATCAATTCAGGCGAAATCTGATGCCTAAAAATCCGCGTATTCCCTGATTTGCCGCATAAACATACGACGGATCGAACATCAACCCATAAGGATTCTCGGGAGTTGGAATTACATTTCCGGCAGGATCTGTCTGCACATTCTGATCAAACGGATCGTGGCTTCTCGCAATCAGGAAAGGGACGCTTTTGGAAGGTGTCCAGTTCAGCAGATTTTTCACGCCGGCATAAATTTCCCAGTTTTTGAAACCGTGGTAGGTAAAC
>JAEWOM010000125.1 GCA_023399675.1 Bacteroidota bacterium | reverse complement strand
TTTCATCCGTTTGTAGCCAAGATCGCCCGGGCCAAGTCCGTCACCGTGCGCAAGCAGAAATTTTTTACCGTTGATCTCAAAGTGCTGTGCGGAATGATATACGGGTATTCCCAATTCCTGCGTAAAGTAATCTTTCATCCAGAGGTCGTGGTTTCCGACAAAAAAATGGATTTCAATTCCCGCATCTTTCAGTTCAGCTATTTTACCTAAAACTCGAATGTAGCCTTTGGGTATCACGTATTTCCATTCATGCCAGAAATCGAACAGATCGCCGAGAAGAAACAGCACCTGCGCGTCCTGTTTAACGATGTTCAACCAGCGGATGAATTTCTCCTCCCGTAATTTACTGGAAACCGGATTCGGCGCTCCGAAATGCTGATCGGAGGCGAAATAAATTTTTTTACCGGGCTGCAGTTGTAGCGTAGTCATGTGCGCATTAAAGTCTGGCAAAAATAGCAAATACATTTTTGCAGTGCATTAAAATAAAAGGCGGAAAAGGATAAAACCCTTTTCCGCCCAGAACCCAAAAAAATCAAATAAACTATGAAAAAAAAATTTTATTTGGGCTCCATAATGCTGATCGGCACAATGCATTCCTCCAGGGAAATGCCGCCGTGCTGATAGGTGTCCCGATAATAGTTTACGTAATGGTTGTAGTTCTTAGGATAGGCAAGGAAAATGTTATTCTTCGCAAAAATATACTTGGAACTCAGGTTTCCTTTTGGCAGAAACAGTTTTTCCGGATTTGATATCGCCCAGACATCACTGTTTTCGTAGGTTAAACTTTTTCCGGTTTTGTAGCGGATATTGGTTGAAGTTTCACGGTCGCCCACTACTTTGCTCGGTTTTTTTACGTAAATCGTTCCGTGGTCGGTGGTAATGGCGAGTTTGAAACCGTTTTCCGCTGCCAGTTTGATGATCTTGATCAGTGACGAATTTTCAAACCAGTTGTAGGTAAGTGAACGGAAAGTTTTGTCGTCGCGGATCAGCTGGTCGATGATGTGGTTATCTGTCTTTGCATGACTTAAAATGTCAATAAAGTTATAGACAATGACCAGCAAATCATTGTTTTTATGCTGATTGAAATCGTCCAGAATCTTCCTTTCAAAATCTGCATTCAGAATTTTGAGATATTTCATCGATTTGGATGAAAGCCCGATTCGCTTCATCTGATCTTCCAGAAACTCGCGTTCGTGTTCATTTTTGTTGCCTTCTTCGTTGTCGTTGAACCATTTATCAGGAAAACGTTTTTCAATTTCACTCGGCAGCAGACCGGCAAAAAATGAATTTCTTGCGTACTGTGTCGCCGTCGGCAGGATGCTGTAATAATAATCCTCCGAAGTCTTATTGTAATATTTTGCAAACAGCGGTTCAATTACTTTCCACTGATCATATCGCAAATTGTCGATCATCAGCAGTAAAACCTTGTCTTTTTCCAGCTGTGGCTTTACTTTTTCCTTAAACAGCGTGTGGCTCATCACCGGCTTTTCAGGGCTGTTGAGCCAGTCTTCGTAATTATTCTCGATAAATTTGGCAAACTGAATATTCGCTTCTTCCTTCTGGCTTTGAAGCAGTTCTGCAAATTCACTGTCGAAAACTCGGTCAAATTTAATTTCCCAGTTCAGGATTTTCTTGTAATAATCAGCCCAGTCATCGAAAGTCCTCAAATACGAAAGTTCCATCGAAAGATTCCGGAAATCCTGCTGATAGCCTTGAATGGTTTTTTGCTCCACCAGACTGTCTTCCTGCAGATTTTTCTTTAAGGAAAGTAGAATCTGGTTTGGGTTCACCGGTTTCAGGATGTAATCGGAAATCTGTGATCCGATCGCTTCCTCCATAATATGTTCCTCCTCACTTTTAGTCACCATGACAATTTTTACCGAACTGTCCTTTTCCTTAATCATCGGAATCGCTTCGAGACCGGAGATTCCCGGCATATTTTCATCGAGGAAGGTGAGTGCGAATTTTTCGGCATCGATCATCTCCAGTGCTTCGTTCACATTATTTACCGGAGTAACGCTGTAACCCTTGTTTTCTAGAAAAACGATATGCGGTTTCAATAAATCGACTTCGTCATCTATCCAGAGTATTTTTGACATAAATTGTTTTAGAATTGTTAAAAGGCCGGTAAACTGTTCCGGCGGTATTGTCGGTTGACGGAAAAGAAATAATCATGATTTCAATTTCTTCCGTTTGATAAGGTTCAAAAATACGACCAAAAGCTCTTAAAATAAATCTAAAACTATTTCGGAAACAGTTAAATGTATGTTAAACAACAGGCGAGGGCCTTTCAAAATGAAATCAATTAGGCTGTTTGTTTGAAGAATGACTTAAATTGCAGCAGGGAAAAGCTACGAAAACCACCATGCAGAATAAGCTGAAAATCATCAATGATCCTGTTCACGGATTTATAAAAATTCCTTACGAAATCCTGTTTGATGTCATTGAACATCCATACTTCCAACGTTTGCGCCGGATTTCCCAGACCGGACTTTTGAGTCTGATTTTTCCGGGAGCAACACACACACGGTTTCATCATGCTCTGGGCGCCATGCATCTGATGTTTACAGCACTGGAAACGCTGAAACTGAAATCTGTCGCTATATCGGAAGAAGAGGAAAAATCCGCGATGCTGGCAATTCTGCTGCACGATGTAGGCCACGGTCCTTTTTCGCATGCACTTGAAAATATGCTGATGGATAACTGGCATCATGAAAAACTTTCTCTGCTGCTGATGGATAAACTGAATGATGCGTTTGACGGGCAACTTTCCATGGCAATAAAAATGTTCAAAGGCGAATATCCGAGGAAGTTTTTCAATCAGTTGATTTCATCGCAACTCGATGTGGACCGCCTTGATTATCTGAAGCGCGACAGCTTCTATACCGGCGTTTCTGAAGGTAATGTAAACACCCAGCGCATTATTTCGATGATGAATGTTGCCGGCGATGAACTCGTGATCGATGACAAAGGAATTTATTCAATCGAGAATTTTCTTACTGCCAGAATGTTCATGTACTGGCAGGTATACTTTCATAAAACAGCAGCAATTGCCGAACATTTACTGGTTAAAATTCTCGAACGCGCAAAATATCTGTACCGAAAAGGCGTGAAACTGCCTGCTTCGCCGAATCTGCAGTATTTTCTGGATAAACAGTCATTTGCTGAGGTATCCGAAGACGACATACAGCGCTTCACAGAGCTTGATGACAACGATGTTCTGCAGGCAATGAAATTCTGGACAAAATCTGAAGATACAGTGCTATCCTACCTTTGCAGTTGTATCGTCCTGCGAAGATTTCCAAAAACACTGATTTCCTCGGACTCTTTTTCGGAAGAACTGATTCAGCAAAAGGCAGAACTGGCAAATCAACATTTTCAAACGGAAGAGGGTGCACAACTTGTTCATCACGTCAGCAGATCTTTGTTTCCTTATATACGCGATGGCGGAAACATCAGTCTTTTGCGGAATAACGGGGAGGTTATACCGCTGGAATCATCACCGAATCAAATACTTACTTCGTCGATTCTTGAGGAAAATACCAAGTATATTTTCTCATATCCGCGCGAAATACGCTAACTACTCTGTCTGCTGCCTGAACTTATTGATAATATGAAGCAGAACAGCAAAAAAAACAGATATATTTCAATAATTTTTATCTTTGCAGGATATGGAATTCACAGCGTCGCAGATTGCAGCTTTTATCGATGGAAAAATCATCGGAGACGAAAATGCACAGATCAATGGAGTCTCACCAATTGAACGAGGAGAGCAGGGGCATCTGTCTTTCGTTGCGCAATCCAGGTTTACGCCTTATCTCGATTCCACAGCATGTTCCGTGCTGGTAGTTTCCGAGAATCTTCTGGAAGATAAGAAATACAATCCGACGATTATCGCCGTAAAGGATGCCTATTTGTCTTTCCAGGTTCTGATGAATCTGTATGAACAGATGCGCGGCAAAAAAAGCGGCGTAGAAAACGGTTCCAGCATTCATGAATCGGTTGAACTCGGCGAAGATATTTATGTAGGTGCATTTACCTATATTTCAGAGAATGCGAAAATTGGCGCCGGTACGCAGATCCATCCGCAGGTGTACATCGGAAAAAATGTAAAAATCGGGAAGAACTGCAGAATAGACAGCGGTGTGCGCATTTATGATTATACGGTAATCGGTGATCACTGTACCATCCATTCCAATTCGGTTATCGGTAGCGATGGTTTCGGTTTCCAGCCTTCAAAAGATGGTTACACGAAAATTCCGCAACTGGGTAATGTCGTGCTTGAAGACCATGTGGAAATCGGGTCAAACTGCAGTATCGACCGCGGAACAATCGGTTCAACAATCGTAGGACAAGGCACGAAAATCGACAATTTGATTCAGATTGCGCACAATGTGAAAATCGGCAAAAATAATGTGGTGGCAGCTCAGGCCGGTATTGCCGGCAGCACAACCATCGGCGACTGGAACATGATTGGCGGTCAGGCCGGAATTGTTGGTCATATCGTCATCGGTAATCAGGTGAAGATCCAGGCGCAAAGCGGTGTCAATTCCAATACGGCAGACGGAGAAATACTGTACGGTTCCCCTGCAATCAATGCCGGCGATTACCGTCGCAATTATGTGCATTTCAGAAATTTCACAGAAATCGTTAAGAGACTGAATATACTTGAAAAGAACTCAAATGGAGCAACAAATGACTGATATGCAGAAAACCGTAAAAGAGGAAGTAACCCTTTCCGGAATCGGTCTGCACACAGGTAAAGAGGTTACTCTTACCATAAAACCCGCTAGAGAGAACACCGGATTTGTCTTCGTACGAACGGATCTTGAAGGCCAACCGCATATTGAGGCAGATGTAAACCACGTAACCACCACAGAGAGAGGGACAACCCTAGAAAAACTGGGGGTACGCATTCATACCTGCGAACATCTGCTGGCTGCACTTGTAGGCTGCGATGTCGACAATGCAGTGCTGGAGATGAACAGCGCTGAACCACCGATACTGGATGGTTCTTCAAAATACTTTGTAGAAGCGATTGAAAAAGCAGGAGTAGAAGAACAGAATGTACCGCGTGAATATTTCGTTGTGAAAGAAGTGATGAGCTTCAGCGATCCGGCTACAGGCTCCGAAATCACCGTGATTCCTTCGGATAATTATGAAGTGACCGCGATGGTGGATTTCGGCACCAAAGTGTTGGGAACCCAGAATGCCACGATGAAAGATATCTCGGAATTTAATTCCGAAATTGCCTCTGCACGAACTTTCAGCTTTCTTCATGAACTAGAAATGCTGCTCGATGCCGGACTGATAAAAGGTGGCGATATTTCGAACGCAATCGTCTATGTAGATAAAGAACTTACAGCCGAAACCGCTGAAAAACTGAAAAAGGCGTTCGGAAAAGACAACGTGTCCATCAGACCGAACGGTATTTTGGATAACCTGACGCTGAATCACCCGAATGAAGCAGCGAGACATAAACTGCTGGATGTAGTCGGTGATCTTGCGCTGATCGGCGTGAAAATAAAAGGTAAAGTCATTGCCAATAAACCGGGCCATTTTGTAAACACCCAGTTTGCGAAAAAACTGAACAGACAGTGGAAACTGCAGAAAAAGAAAAACGTTCCCGATTTCGATATTTACAAAGAACCTGTTTTTGATATCAACGGAATCATGCGGCTGATGCCACACCGTTATCCTTTTCTGCTGATTGACAAAGTGTTGGAGCTTTCCGACAGACATGTTGTAGGCCTGAAAAATGTAACATTCAACGAACCGTTCTTTGTAGGACATTTCCCGAAAGAACCGGTAATGCCTGGGGTTCTTCAGGTAGAAGCACTGGCGCAAACCGGTGGTATTCTTGTCCTTGCAGGGGTTCCCGATCCGGAAAACTATTCAACTTATTTTATCAAAATTGATAAAGTGAAATTCAAGAAGAAAGTAGTTCCCGGCGATACCATCATTTTTAAGATTGAACTGATCACACCGATCAGAAGAGGAATTGTACACATGCAGGGTTACGGATATGTTGGCGACAGCATTGTAGTGGAAGCAGAACTGATGGCGCAGGTCGCAAAAAATAAAACCGACGAATAACATGATTCATCAACTTGCAGCAGTAGACAAACGTGCAACAATCGGCAAAAATGTGGTGGTAGAGCCTTTTACCACAATTGCTGCAGATGTGGAAATAGGAGACGGAACGTGGATCGGGCCGAACGTAACCATCATGGACGGGGCGAGAATCGGAAAAAACTGCCGGATTTTCCCCGGAACCGTGATTTCCGCAATTCCCCAGGATCTGAAATTCGACGGGGAAGATACACAGGTTATCATCGGAGACGGAACAACTGTCCGCGAATGCGTGACCATAAATCGTGGGACGAAAGCTTTAGGATACACGAAAAT
>JAEWOM010000104.1 GCA_023399675.1 Bacteroidota bacterium | reverse complement strand
GTGTATACCGGTTACACGTTTAAAAATGTTTTTAACTACAAGGAGAACGATATTTATTGGTGTACGGCAGATATCGGCTGGATTACAGGACATTCATACATTCTTTATGGTCCGCTTTCTAATGGAGCAACGACTGTTATTTTCGAAGGTGTTCCGACTTATCCTGAACCGGACCGTTTCTGGGAAGTTATTGAAAAACATAAAGTTACACAATTTTATACGGCGCCGACTGCAATTCGTTCACTCGCGAAAGAATCTACAGAATGGGTTGAAAAACACGATTTGTCGAGTTTACGAGTGATTGGCTCCGTTGGTGAACCGATTAATGATGAAGCATGGCATTGGTACAACGATCACGTTGGAAAGAAAAAATGTCCGATTGTAGATACGTGGTGGCAAACCGAAACCGGCGGAATCATGATTTCTCCGATTCCGTTTGTTACTCCAACAAAACCGACTTATGCAACTCTTCCACTTCCGGGAATTCAGCCGGTTTTAATGGATGAAAAACGCAATGAAATTACCGGAAATCAGGTGGATGGAAATCTCTGTATCCGTTTTCCTTGGCCGGGAATCGCGAGAAGCATTTGGGGTGATCATCAAAGATATAAGGAAACCTATTTCACTGCATTTCCGGGAAAATATTTTACCGGTGACGGTGCGTTGAGAGATGAAACAGGATACTACAGAATTACTGGCCGGGTTGATGATGTGATTATCGTTTCCGGACATAACTTAGGAACTGCACCAATTGAAGACAGCATCAACCAGCATCCTGCTGTGGCGGAATCTGCGATTGTAGGTTATCCGCACGATATTAAAGGAAGCGCCCTGTATGGCTTTGTAATTCTGAAAGAAACCGGAGAATACCGCGACCGTGATAATCTTAGGAAAGAAATTAATCTGATGATTTCAGATTCAATCGGACCGATTGCAAAACTGGATAAAATTCAGTTTGTGGATGCACTTCCGAAAACCCGTTCCGGAAAAATTATGCGTCGGATCCTGAGAAAAATTGCCGAAGGCGATTTCAGCAACTTCGGAGATACTTCTACCCTTCTGAATCCGGAAATTGTAGATCAGATTAAAGATTCGAGATTATAATTGAATTTTTTAAAAGACTAAAACCTCGCAGCAATGTGAGGTTTTTTTGTAACTTTAATTATGAAAAAAAATATGCTTCCGAGCCTGATTTTTCTGCTCTTCAGTACCTTCTGTTTTGCTCAGAAAAAAATTACGATTAATGATTTTTCACCAAAATATCACGCAGAAATTATTTTCGTCGGTGGCGAGCAGGAAGAGCAGCACAGAATTGACATAATAGAAACCGCTTCAGATAAAACCGTTGCCAGCACAAAAAGTATGCTCAGCGACTATGCACTGGAAAACCTGGAATCAAACGTTGCCGTATTACCTTACGGTGATCACAGCATCATTATTTTCGATGATTTTAATTTTGACGGAAAAGATGATATCGCAATCCGAACCGGAAATTTCGGATGTTATGGCGGTCCATCGTACGACGTTTTTATATTCAATGGCAGGACTTTTAAGGAGAATGAAAAATTTACTGATCTGGCAACTTCCTATTGCGGCTTTTTCGATTATGATCCTGAGACAAAACAGATCAGAACGATGACGAAGTCAGGTTGCTGCTGGCATGAATTCTCCACATTCAAAGTTCAACAGGGGGATCCTGTATTGCTAAAAAGGCTCACCAGAGAGGTTGGCGCAGGTCCATATTATGTGATGACAGAAGAAACCTGGATTAATGGAAAAAGGACTGTGGAACAAAGCAAATATCTTGTAACAGATTTAACGGACAGAGACAGGATTTTCAGTTTTCGTACGGTTTCCGGGAAGTTGATGCAACTCGTAGATTATAACGAATCGCTCTCCTATTTCTTTTCCGACAAGGAGGAAAAAATAGAACTGCTGTTCAGCGATACATTCATTTACGACAGAAAAAACAATTCGATCAACTTCACCAATAAAGATGCCTATTATTCAATTTTTCCTGACAGAATCGAAGTAAAACATAAAGGAAAAAAGGCAGTAATTAAAGCAGAAAACGGTACCCAAAAAGGCAGTATTTCCGAAATTTATGCACGTTTCAAAGATCAGGGATTATCCAATCTCGAAATCGGTGAATCGTAACTGTGCAGTGAGAAAAGCGAACTCAATTCAAATGCGAAAGCAGCAGTTTTAAACGAATTTCCGGCTATAATTTCTTAAATTTGAAGCAGTAAAAAATTATACATGAAGAATATCGTTGTGATCGGCGCCGGAACTATGGGAAATGGTATTGCCCATACTTTTGCGCAGACAGGTTTTAAAGTAAAACTCGTTGATGTAAAGCAGGAAAGTCTGGACAAAGCAATTAAAACAATCACTTCCAATCTCGACAGAATTATTGCAAAAGGCAACCTTACGGAAGAGCAGAAAGCTGAGACTTTGGCCAATATCGAACAGAGTACAGACCTGAAGGACGCCGCCAAAACTGCAGACCTGATTGTGGAAGCTGCAACTGAAAATCAGGATCTGAAACTGAAAATATTTAAAGATATTGACGAGGCTGCACCGGAAAACTGTATTCTTGCAACGAACACTTCTTCTATTTCCATTACAAAAATTGCTGCCGCAACTTCCAGACCCGATAAAGTGATCGGAATGCATTTTATGAATCCGGTTCCGATTATGAAACTGGTTGAGATCATTAAAGGTTATTCCACTTCAAGGGAAACTTACGATGCAGTGTATCAAATGTCTGAAAAACTGGGCAAAACGCCTGTTGAAGTAAACGATTATCCAGGGTTTGTTGCCAACAGAATTCTGATGCCGATGATCAACGAATCTATTGAAACTTTATATAACGGTGTTGCCGGAGTTCAGGAAATTGATACGGTGATGAAACTCGGGATGGCACATCCAATGGGACCTTTGCAGCTTGCCGATTTTATCGGTCTTGATGTGTGTCTGGCAATTCTGAATGTGATGTATGACGGTTTCAAAAATCCGAAATATGCACCGAACCCGCTGCTGGTAAACATGGTGATGGCAGGTAAACTCGGGGTGAAATCCGGTGAAGGTTTTTACGATTATTCTGAAAGCAAAAAAGCGGAGAAAGTCGCGAAAATGTTTCAGAAATAAATAGAGAAGATATTGAAAAAAATGCCTTCAGAACTATATTTCTGGAGGTTTTTATTTAATGAACCGCAGGCAGGAAAAGATAGTTCAGATCATAATTGGCGTTCTCACGCTGGTTATGGTCGTGCTGCGTTTTCTGCTCAATGAAAAAGGCCGCGTTAATCCCGATTCTATCCGTTTTCTCCGGTTTGCAAAAGTTATTCCGGAAGTTGATAACACTACAACACCGCTCGGATATCCTGCTGCAATCAAGTTTTTCTCCTGGTTTGGGATGCACGAATTCTGGGCAAGCAAAGCTGTAGGAATTGCTGCGCTGGTTTTTATTCTCGTTTTTGCGTGGAAGAAGAAATTCTATCTCCGTGAAACGGTCGTTACGGTTGCGCTTTTTAGTTTCGTTTCTATTTTTTCGTATACGATGAGCGAAGCATTGATTCTGCCTGCTGTTTTTCTCTTCCTGTATGTCACCAGAAATTGTATTGTCGGTGTGTACAGGCCTATGCAGGCGCTGTTTTTCCTTTCATTATCCCTGATTTTGCTGTTTAACATCCGGTACAGCTCAATTTTTTTCATGGGGGCGTGCTTCCTGTTCGGCGTCTGGAAATT
>JAEWOM010000245.1 GCA_023399675.1 Bacteroidota bacterium | reverse complement strand
TCTTTGCACCCACAATTGAGAGACAATAATGGCAAATCATAAATCAGCACTAAAAAGAATCAGACAAAACGCTGCCAGAAGGCTTCGTAACAGATATTATCATAAAACGGCAAGAACCGCAATGAGAGATTTGAGAAACGAGGAAAACAAAGCAGCCGCTACTGAACAGTTGCCGAAAGTGATTTCTTTGCTGGACAGATTGGCGAAGAAAAACATTATCCACAAAAATAAGGCTGCAAACCTTAAGAGCAAACTGACAAAACACGTTAACAAGTTAGCGTAACGATAGTTGGCCCGTTCGTCTATCGGTTAGGACTCAAGATTTTCATTCTTGCAAGAGGGGTTCGATTCCCCTACGGGCTACACAACAAAACCTTCAGAAATTTTCTGGAGGTTTTTTGTTTTGGCTATATTTGAAAAAATTCCCATAGCGCTATGAAAATCCTGATCCTGAACGGCCCCAATCTGAACCTGACCGGAACCCGTGAAACTGATATTTACGGCACTGTAACGATGGAGGACATGCTGGAAAGGCTGAAGCAGGAATTTACGGAGCACGAGTTGCGGTATTTTCAGTCGAACTGGGAAGGCGGCATCATCGACCGTCTGCAGCAGGTTGATTTCGATGCAGTAATCATCAATCCGGGCGCTTTTACGCACTATTCTCACGCTATTGCCGACTGCCTAAAGAACATATCAAAACCAAAAATAGAAGTGCATATAAGCAATATCTATCAACGCGAAGAATTCCGGCAGAAATCAGTTACTGCAGCTTATACAGACGGTCTTATTTCAGGCTTCGGCATTGCAGGCTACAGGTTGGCGGTCTTGAGTATGATTTAAATAAAATTCCCCTCGCTTTCGCAAGGGGAATTACTATTTAGAGCTTAAAATTAAATTTGTGGACCTGCCGCAACTAATCTTTTCGCTTCGTCGTTATCGCAGTACTGCTTGAAGTTTTCAATATATCTTCCCGCAAGATATTTCGCTTTAGCTTCCCATTCTGAAGCGTCTTTATACGTTTCACGCGGATCTAGAATTCCTTCTGAAACGTTTGGCAATGCGGTAGGAATTTCTAGATTCATTACAGGAATCGTTGCTTTCGGAGCACTGTCGATAGAACCGTCGATAATCGCATCAATAATTGCTCTGGTATCTTTCAGAGAAATACGCTTCCCGGTACCGTTCCAGCCGGTATTTACCAGATAGGCTTTTGCGCCGTGCTCTTTCATTTTACCAATCAGCGTTTTGGAATACATCGTTGGATGCAGCGTAAGGAACGCCTCACCAAATGCCGGTGAAAATGATGGTTGCGGTTCAGTAATTCCTCTTTCGGTTCCTGCTAGTTTTGAAGTATAACCGCAAAGGAAGTGATACTGAGCCTGATCGTCATTCAAAATAGAAACCGGTGGCAATACACCGAATGCGTCTGCAGAAAGGTAAACAATCTTGCTCGCGTGACCTGCTTTGGAAGGAAGGACAATTTTGTTGATATGGTAGATCGGATAGGAAACTCTGGTGTTTTCCGTGATGGATCCGTCTTTATAATCGATTTTACCGTCTTCGTTTACCACTACATTTTCAAGAAGCGCATCTCTTTTGATCGCTCTGAAAATATCCGGTTCTTTTTCTTCCGTAAGGTCGATTACTTTCGCATAACATCCGCCTTCATAGTTGAAAACGCCGTTATCATCCCAGCCATGTTCGTCGTCACCAATCAGATATCTTTTCGGATCTGCAGAAAGAGTGGTTTTTCCTGTTCCGGAAAGTCCGAAGAACAGCGCTACATCACCTTTTTCACCAACGTTAGCGGAGCAGTGCATCGAAGCCATTCCTTTCAGCGGAAGGTAATAGTTCATAATTGCGAACATCCCTTTCTTCATTTCACCTCCGTACCAGGTACCTCCGATAATCTGGATTTTTTCGGTCAGGTTGAACATCACGAAATTTTCGGAGTTCAGTCCTTGCTCTTTCCAGTCAGGATTGGTTACTTTGGAGCCGTTCATTACCACGAAATCCGGCGTTCCGAAGTTTTCCAATTCATAATTTGAAGGACGGATGAACATGTTGGTCACAAAATGTGCCTGCCATGCCACCTCCATAATGAAACGAACCTTCAGCCTTGTATCCGGATTGGTACCGCAGAATGCATCTACAACGTACAGTTTCTTAGAAGTGGAAAGCTGCTTCACCACCAGATCCTTACAGCTTGCGAAGATCTCCGGAGTCGTAGGGAAATTCACTTTTCCATCCCAGGAAATGGTATCTTTCGTCGTGTCATCCATAACGATATACCTGTCTTTTGGCGATCTGCCCGTGAAAATTCCGGTCTTAACGGCCATAGCGCCCGATTCCGTTTGAACACCTTTCTCAAAGCCCTGATTATTAGCCGAATTTTCTGCTACGAAAAGCTGCTCATACGATGGATTGTACACCACTTCCTCATAACCGGTAATTCCCAAATCGTGAAGTTGCTGAATGATTTTAATGTGTTTCATATAAAAAGTCGATT
>JAEWOM010000136.1 GCA_023399675.1 Bacteroidota bacterium | reverse complement strand
CGTAAGTCCGAACAGGAATCCTACCACACCAAAGACAACCGTCGCGTACAGGAATGCCCGGACAATACTATTGTCATAACTAAACTTTTGTGTTTCCATAAGATATATAACTCTTTTCTTTAGGTATTTTTGCTTTCTGAATTGTTTTCTTCAGCCGTCTGTTCCTCTCCATCATAATCTCTGTCCAGAAGAATCCGGACTGCCGGTGATTCATCATCTTCAAACTGACCCTTTCGGGCGCTGTAAATGAAAATAATCAGGAATACTACCGCCAGCGATACACTACAAATGATCATTAGGTACAGTATATCCATTCGGGAAGACAAAGTTAACGCTTACTACCGGCCAAATTTATAGAAAAATACTGATATTAATCACCAAAAGTTAAAATTAGTTAACAGTTTTTTTGGAGAAAAATCAGGATTTGTGGTTTTTCAGCGGAAAATACTTCGTGCTTCGCAGCCAAGTGGAAGCCGTGGTAAAAGCTACGACACTGATTGAACTGATCGGCATCAGAATAGCCGCAACCAAAGGCGACATGTGTCCCAACACCGCAATCGTAAGGCCAATAACATTATACAGCAGGCTGATGACAAAAGTGATTTTTACAATGGTCATTGCATCAGCACCCAGTTTCAGAAACTGATGAAGTTCGGTTACTTTGTCGCCGCTCATGATAATGTCTGAAGAAGGCGTAAACGAATTGGTATCATCGGCTACTGCAATCCCTACATTGCTTTGTTTCAGGGCACCTGCATCGTTCAGTCCGTCACCCAGCATCGCTACTTTTTGGCCTTTGTCCTGCAGATTTTTGATGTAATTCAGTTTGCTTTCAGGGTCCTGATTGAATTTCATTTCAGAGACCTGCGGAATCATTTCCTGTAACTTTTCTTTTTCCGATTCGTTGTCGCCGCTCAGGATATTGATCCGATACTTATTTAAATTGGAAAACAGTGACCGCAGCCCGATTCTGTATTCGTTTTTGAAAATATATTTTCCCAGCAGTGAATCATTTTTACTGATATACACTGCAGTTTCCAGAGGTTTTGACTGAACTCCGGTGAATTTTGCTGAACCGATTCTGTACGTGTTCCCACGGATCTCCGCCTGATATCCTGCACCCGGTACGTCCAGAAATTGATTGACAGGCAGATGCAAGTCCTCGGTTTCCAGATATTCATAAAGCGATTTAGAAAGCGGATGGTTCGAATGCAGCAGCAGGGATTTGATGTTTTCCAGATCGAAATCGGGAAGTTCACTGCCTTCAAAAGTGATGTTTGATTTTTTGTTTTGCGTGATCGTTCCCGTTTTATCGAAGACCAGTGTTTTTATTCGGGACAGTTTCTCTATGGTCAGCGTATCTTTAACATAGAATTTATTGCGGCCCATAATTCTCATGATATGTCCGAAGGTAAACGGAGCGGACAGAGCAAGTGCACAGGGACACGCAACAATCAGCATAGCAGAAATCACCTGGAACATTTTTTCCATGTCAACAGTAGACCAGTAAATCGCGGCAAGCGTCGTAATTGTGAGAATGATAATGGTGAAATACTTGCTGATTTTGTTCGTCAGCGTATCGAGTCCTGTTTCGCTTTTTTTAAATGCTTCCTTGTTCCAGAGTTGTGTAAGGTAGCTTTGATTGACGTTTTTGATGACCTCAAGCTCGAGAACCGGGCCATTCTGTTTTCCGCCTGCAAAAATTTTGTCACCCGGATTCTTTGTAACAGTAGCGCTTTCGCCGGTGATGAAACTGTTGTCGATGTTTCCCTCACCGCTGATGAGAATGGCGTCTACCGGAATGATTTCCTGATTTCTCACCATGATCCGGTCTCCGACTTTTACGTCAGACAGTAATATGTTGTCCTGCTTTCCGTTGAAATCCACTTTGGTTACCGCAATCGGATAGAAGGATTTGTAATCGCGCTCATAGGAAAGGGAACTGTACGTGCGTTTCTGAAAATATTTTCCGAGAAGCATGAAAAAAATGAGTCCGCAAAGCGTATCGAAATATCCCGGCCCGTAATCGGTCAGCATTTCGTAGATGCTCCGCCCATAAAGAACAATCACACCGAGAACGATTGGAACATCAATATTGATAATCTTATTGCGCAGACCGAAAAGAGCCGATTTGAAATAATCTGAAGCACTGTAAAAAACTACCGGTGTAGAAAGCAGAAACAGGATAAAGCGGAACAGGTGCTTGTATTTTTCCATCCAGAAATCATCAGTGCCGAGTATTTCTGCCGCATATTCCGGATAGCTGAAGAACATGCCGTTACCAAATGCAAAACCTGCCACCGCGAGTTTTGTAATGAGCGAAACATCGGTTTTTTCCTCTGTTTTGTCTGCGGTTTCGAGGTTTATTACCGGTTTGTAGCCAAGATTTGTGAGGAAAATGGCCAGTTCTGAAAGTTTCTGATTCTGCGGGTTAAAAGAAATCTGTACCGTTTTTCTGGTAAAATTTACCTGTGAGTACCGGATGTTTGGGTTCAGTGTGTGCAAACTTTCGAGCAGCCAGATACACGACGAACAATGAATGACCGGAATTTTGAAAGTAACCAGTGTAAATGACCCTTCAGAGAAATCGGTGACCCGGTCGAAGATTTCCGGTGTGTCCAGATAATCGAATTGCGATATATTGCTGTCGGGTTTTGTGCCGGCATTCTTATTTAAAGCGTAAAAATTACTTAAATTGTTGATATTCAGTATTTCGTATACTGACTTGCATCCCGTACAGCAAAATGCTTTGCCGTCAAAAAGAATCTCTTCCTTTTCGGTCGGCTGGCCGCAGTGAAAACAGTTTTGGGACATCAAATGATACGGATTAACCGACAAAATTATGATAAAAAAACTTTGCCTTCCATTGCAAAAGTCCTATTTTTGCTGATAAATGTCATAGAAATGTCGCTGGAAAAACAGAATGTTATCGAAGAGAATTTTAGGAAGCTTTTCACCGAGGAAAGTTTCAGGGAGCGTATGTCTGATGAAGAGTTCCATAAGTTTAATACCTCTACGGAAAGAATGCATTTTCAGAAAGGTGAAATTCTTTTCGGCGAGCAGGAAGTGCCGAAACATGTCTTTTTCATTAACAGCGGAACGGCCAAACTTTCGAAGCTGGGTGCATACGGAAAGGAACAGATCCTGCGTTTTATTCCTGAAGGAGACATTGCAGGCTACCGTTCTTTGCTATGCGGCGAAAATTTTCAGGCAAAAGCCGAAGCGATGACTGATGTTACGGCAACCAGAATTCCTGCAGAGCAGTTTATGTCTTTACTGGAAAATGATGTGCGCTTCACCTTTGCCATGCTGCAGAAATTTGCCTTCGAACTCGGCGAAAGTTCCAATACCATCACATTTCTCGCACAGAAAACAGTTCGTGAGCGTCTTGCGGAAGTATTGGTTCTGCTTGAACAGAAACTGGGCACCGATCCGGAAGGATTTATCAATATTTCGCTTACCCGCGAAGAAATTGCAAACTTAATCGGTACGGCTACAGAATCTGCCATTCGTCTCATATCAGAATTCAAGCATGACAAACTCATTGAAGCGGAAGGCCGCAACATCCGGATCCTCAATCACGAAAAGTTGAGGAAAGTTGCGCATGTTCAGCATTGATATTCGCTATATTTTTCCGATTATTCTTTTTTCAATTATAAGTACGATTTTGTATGTCCGTTCATTCTGAAATAAAAAAAGTAACCACCGAAACGCTGCGCAAAATGAAGTTTGACGGCGAAAAGATCACCATGCTCACCGCCTATGATTTTACTACAGCAAAAATGGTTGATGCCGGTGGTATTGACGCCATTCTTGTCGGGGACTCTGCAGCAAATGTGATGGCTGGATTTGAAACGACGCTTCCTATCACGCTTGATCAGATGATTTACCACGCACAGTGCGTTACGCGCGGTGTAGAAAGAGCGCTTGTTGTGGTTGATCTTCCTTTCGGAACGTATCAGAGTAATTCCCAAAAAGCACTGGAATCTGCAGTGCGGATTATGAAGGAATCTGAGGCGCATGCCATTAAACTGGAAGGTGGAAGTGAAGTAAAGAAATCGATTGAAAAAATTGTAAACGCAGGAATTCCGGTGATGGGGCATCTGGGACTCACTCCCCAGTCAATTTATCAGTTCGGAACCTATAAAGTTCGGGCGAAAGAGGAAGAAGAAGCAGAAAAGCTGATTGCCGATGCGCGTCTGCTTGAAGACCTCGGCTGCTTTGCACTCGTGCTCGAAAAAATTCCGGCGATGCTCGCAAAGCAGGTTTCAGAGAGTATTTCCATTCCTACAATCGGTATTGGTGCCGGTCCGGAATGCGACGGACAGGTATTGGTGTACCACGATATGGTCGGGATGAACAAGGATTTTTCACCAAAATTTTTGAGACGTTATCTGGATCTTTATTCAGAGATCACCGGTGCGGTTTCACAGTATGTGAAAGATGTAAAAACCCGCGATTTCCCAAATCAAAAAGAAAGTTACTAAAATGAAAAATATACAGAATATGCAGATGCTGCAGGGAATTGTGGCGATTGCAGCCATCGTTTGCCTTGCTATAGGATGGTTTCAGGTTCTTTCGCCCGAAGTAAACGATATTCTTTACAATAAGGTTTTTTATGTGCTGATTGGTATCAGTTTTATTCTGTCGACACAACTCTACCCGAATCCTATTTTCAGGTATATTTCCTATGCGGCGGCGGCGCTGTGTATTGTGGGCGCTTTTCTGCCTAATAATCTCGCCATGCTGAAAACGATTGGACTTCTTGCCGGCGTTATTCTGTCTTTTTTTGGAAGACCAAAACTGCGCCGTTAACAGTTTTATCAGTAACCGACATCACTCATTCAAATTAAATTCAACTGCAGTTGAAGGAAGATTTTCATTCCATAGAAAAACAGATTGTTTACGAGGACAATCATCTGCTGATCATCAATAAAAGGGCGGGGCAACTTGTACAGGGTGATAAAACAGGTGATTTATCTCTGATTGAACTGATCAAAGATTTTTTGAAAGTTCGCGATAACAAGATGGGCAATGTTTTCCTGGGATTGGTCCACAGAATTGACCGGCCGACTTCCGGACTGGTTATTTACGCGAAAACCTCTAAGGCGCTTTCAAGGCTGACACAGTTGGTGAAAAACCGGGAAATTACGAAAACCTACTGGGCAATTGTTCCGAAAGAGATGATTCCCAAATCTCAGAGCCTTACGCATTATCTGCAGAAAAATGAGAAGAATAATAAGGCCATTGTGTACATCCGGCCAACAGAAGGTGCAAAAGAAGCACGCCTGCATTATGAAGTGCTGAAAATGCTGGACAATTACCAGTTGCTGGAAATAAATCTGGAAACAGGCAGGCATCATCAGATTCGTGCACAGCTGGCAAAAATCGGTGTGCCAATAAAAGGCGATTTAAAATACGGCGCTCCGCGATCGAATGCCGACGGCGGAATTTCTCTGCACGCGCGTAAACTTCTGTTTGTTCATCCTGTAAGCAGAGCGGATTTAGAAGTAATTGCCCCGGTTCCCGATGATGCTTTATGGAAAAGTGCAGAGCAGCTATAAAAAAAGACCTTTGAAAATTTCAAAAGTCTTTTTTTGTTCAGATTTTATTATTTGTTAAAGTCGATTTCCTCTTCCTGATTGATCGCTTCATTAACATTTTCTTCTTTTCGTCCCTGATTTGTTGAAGGTCCGGTATTCTGCGGTTCAACAATCACCGGGTTTTTCAGTTCATCCAGGGTTTGCAGGCCACCATCATCGCCGTAACCGCCGCCCATTCCACGTAAATCGTCGCAGCCATTGGTCCAGTCGGATGGTTTTACAAATTTATCGTCAGGCGTAATGCCGAGTTCCTTATCTGCCCACACTTTTTTCATGAAAATAGCCCAGATCGGAAGTGCCATCTTCGCACCCTGACCTTCACCAGTGCTCCGGAAGTGTGTTGCACGGTCTTCCCAGCCTACCCAAACTCCTGTAGCAAGGTTCGGGACAATTCCCATGAACCAACCGTCGGAGTTATTCTGAGTAGTTCCTGTTTTCCCGGCAATTTCAACGCCTTTGCTGATTCCTCTTCTTCCCAGTTCTCCGGAAGCGGTACCGTATTCAGCAACACCTTTCATCAGTTCGATCATGGTGTAAGCATACTTCTCGTTCATCACCTCCTTCTGTTCATTTTTTACCTCCTTTATCACCCTGTTGTTAGCATCTTCAATACGCCAGATCATTTCAGGCTTGATGTAATTTCCGTAGTTCGCAAAAGTACTGTAAGCACCAAGCATTTCGTAAATGGTAATATCTGATGAACCCAGAGCCACTGCGTATTCGTTCGGAATTTCTTCCGTTACGCCTAAATCTCTCGCCAGTTGAATTACTTTTTTCGGTGTCGCCATTTCAATCAAACGAACTGCCACAGGGTTTTTGGAATGAGCCAAAGCATCCTTTAACGGCAGCGAACCACCGGAGCCCTGAACTGTCCAGGATCCTTTGCGGTAGGTAGCATTGGATACCGGTGAGCAAGGTGTCATCCCAAGATTCATGATGGCTGTTGCATAAACAAAAGGCTTGAAGGTAGATCCTACCTGTCTTTTTCCCTGTTTGATATGGTCATACTGGAAATGATCCCAATTAATCCCACCAACCCATGCTTTTATTTCGCCGGTTCCTGGAACCATGGACATCAGTCCGGCCTGTGCAATCTGTTTGTGGTATCTTATGGAATCCCAAGGCGTCATCTCCACTTCTTCTTCACCCTGCCACGTAAATCGTGTCATTTTTGTCGGGGTGTTGAAGTCCAGCATAATAGAATCTTCAGAAACACCTGCGGCTTTCAGCTGTTTGTAGCGGCCCGTTCTTTTTACAGCAGCCATCATGATGTTATTGGCTTCCTTTTCGGAAATCAGGTAAAAAGGAGCTGATTTTCTGCCTCGCTGCTCGCGGTCAAAACTTTTCTGAAGCTCTGTAAGGTGCTCTTTCATCGATTCTTCTGCATACTTCTGCATTTTAGAATCCAGCGTTACAAAAATTTTGAGACCATCGCGGAACAGATTGAGCTCTTTTCCTGTTTTCTTTGCATATTCCTTCAGATAGGCGTCTATTTCTTTTCGAAGATAGAATTTGTAATAAGCAGAATAACCATCGGTGATTTCCTTCACCGGTCGGAAATCGAGTTTTATCGGGGTGTCCACCGCCTGCTGATAAGTCTGCTGATCAATATACTGCGTTTTCAGCATCTGATCAAGCACCAGATCACGGCGTCTTTTTGCTCTTTCCGGATTTCTTAACGGATTATTGGCAACCGGAGCTTCCAGCATTGCGACAAACATTGCGGCTTCGGGAAGGGTAAGGTCTTTTGTATTCTTGTTGAAGTAAATTCGCGAAGCCATTTCAATACCATTCGCATTATTCACAAAATCGAATTTGTTGAAATACAGCGTAATGATTTCTTCTTTGGTATATCTTTTTTCAAGGCTTACCGCTACAACCCATTCTTTCAGCTTCTGAAAAACACGCTCAATTTTATTCTGTGATACACGGTCCGTAAACAGCAGTTTAGCCAACTGTTGCGTGATGGTAGATCCACCACCTCTTCCTCCGGTAAACACTACGGCACGTGCAACTGCCTGAATATCAATTCCGGAGTGCTCTTTAAAACGTTCGTCTTCCTTGGCCTGCAGTGCATAAACCAAATGCGGAGGCAGTTCTTTATATGTTACCGGCTGTGTTTTTTCCTTTTCAAATTTTCCAAGCAGTACATTATCTGATGAATAGATTTCTGAAGCCACGAAAATATCCGGGTTCTCCAGTTCCTTCACATCCGGCATATCGCCCAGAAATCCCTGTGATACAGAGAAAAACAGAGCGCAAAGCCCAAGCACTGCAACAATGACTCCGATCCAGATCAGTCGTACCCACTTTTTCCAGCCTGTGCGGCGTGGTTTTGTGTTTTTCGGGGGCAAAGGAAAAGTTGTATTTGCCTTTTTTGGAGTTTTTTCCATCGATATATTATGGAGTGTTTGTTACTATTTTAATTCCTAAATCTTCAATGCCCTTCAGTGTATCTCTTCGCATCGCCTGTTTAACGGAGAACTGATATTTGCCGTTTTTCGGAAATTTATAATCATTCCGATAAGCAAAGTTCATTTCTTTGGTTTCTCCAAAGCCTTTTCCGAGCCATTCACCGTTTGGCTTTGCCATGGTGAAGTTCACGGTATCGGTCCGGGTCTTTTTCGTCTCCAGATCAGTTTGCGTTACAAAAAACCGCACATTACTGAAGGGATAACTGTTGTTATTGCGCACTACAAAAATAATATTTTTAGGTATCTGCGCATCATCTACTGTAAACTCAAAATTAACCGGTTTATTTTTCTGCCAGCTATTATTAACATTCTGTATCTGAATGTTTTCGTTTTCATTCGTGCAGCTGCACAGTGCGGTGAATGCTACCGCAAATGCCCAAAACTTATGCTTCATTGTTATTTTTCGGCGGAGCTTTCTTGTTAAATTTCTTTTTCGGAGCGTTTCTGGAAGGCTTTTCGTTCGAAGGACTTTGCTCCTTGCGTGGTGCCTGTCCTTTCTGATTATTTGAATTCTGCCTGTTTTTCGGTCCGTCGTCTCTTCGGTTATTCGGCTTGTTGTTGTTTCTCGATTTGTTTTTACGCTTTTTATCAAAACGGTCGACGTTGTTTTCCTGGATGAGGTCAACAGCCTTCACGTTCACCTCTGTGCTCTGGAAATCTTCGAGCGGCGGTGCCTTTTCGCCTCTTTTATTGGTAGAAATGATCTTCTTAACATCCTGAATGTTCAGATCATGCCACGCACTGGGGTTGTCGCTATAGGCGAACCACATTTTTTTCTTGAAGACATCAATTTTAATGCAGAACGCTCTGCCTTTTTCAGTATCAAGAACCGTAGAGGATGACGGGAAATCAGACAGCGCATCCACATAACTGTCGAGTTCATAGTTCAGACAGCATTTCAGTTTTCCGCACTGCCCGGCAAGTTTTACCGGATTAATGCTCAGTTGCTGATAACGTGCTGCATTGGTGTTAACGGAACGGAAATCGGTAAGCCATGACGAACAGCATAATTCGCGTCCGCATGATCCGATACCGCCAATTTTTGCCGCTTCCTGGCGGAAGCCTATCTGCTTCATGTCGATTCTAGTCCGGAAGGCTGCAGCGTATTCTTTTATTAACTGGCGGAAATCAACGCGACTTTCAGCGGTATAGTAAAACGTGATTTTGCCTGCATCGCCCTGATATTCCACATCAGTAATCTTCATTTGAAGTCCGAGACCTCTTGCAATGCGGCGGGATTCTACTTTTACCTGCTCTTCCCGCGCTCTTGCATCCTGCCAAACTTCTATATCCTTCTGTGTAGCATGTCTGTAAATCTTCAGAATGCTGTTTTCCTCATGATTTTTTTTTCTTGCCTGTATTCCGGCCAGTTCTCCGGTGAGGCTTACTACTCCTATATC
The DNA here is from genome assembly GCA_023399675.1 of Bacteroidota bacterium. Taxonomy (GTDB): domain Bacteria; phylum Bacteroidota; class Bacteroidia; order Flavobacteriales; family Weeksellaceae; genus JAEWOS01. The sequence continues at coordinate 1,034 of JAEWOM010000136.1, read as the reverse complement.
ATGTCCGGGGGACGCTTCCACAATAACAACGCTTCCGATATGAAGCGGAAGGTTGTGTACGTTTTTATAAATGCACTTTCTGTCATTTTTAAACCGCACTTCCACCAAATCTGAAGTTGGCGCAGCCGGATTCTTTATACCTGACAGCCAGTCGAAAACGTTCAATTTATAACTGTTACCACAAGTATCAACACTTGCGCAACCTGTAGCGGATTTTGTTCCGCAGTTATGGGAAGAATCGCCGGATGTTTTGCATCCACAACTCATAAATTCCTGTATATTTAATCTACAAATTTAAGATATTTTTAGTTTACCGCTGTTCACGGGACAAAATCGTACTGTTTATATTCATTTAAAGATTTATTAAAGTAAATTGGCAGTGAGGGCGTGATTATTTTGCTTTATCTATTTATTACATAGTGATTCTTTGAATATTTGCGCAAATTTTAACGAAGCTTAACATCTGTCTTTAAAATAATATTATATTTGAAACTCTATTAATCTAAGAATTATGAAAAAAGTTTTAATTACCTGTGCGATGCTTTCAGGATTCATTTCCTATGCAGGGGGATTCAGGGTTTCGCTGCAGGGCGTGAAGCAGCTGGCGATGGCCCACACGAGTGCGCACGCTGAAGATGCCAGCATTGCTTTCTTCAATCCTGGAGGTATTTCCTTTATTCCGAATAAACTGAGCATTGCCGCCGGTGGATTTGGTGCTTTTTCCAGTGTTACTTATCAGAATACCAACACGCTGCAGTCGTATGAAACAGACAACCCGATCGGTACTCCGATCTATGCAGCGGTAGCCTACAAAATCGTTGATAATGTTTCTGTAGGTTTCAGTTTCACTACACCTTACGGAAGCACGATTCAGTATGCAGACGACTGGAGCGGAAGGGAAATGGTTCAGAAAATGTCGCTGAAATCCATGTATTTCCAGCCGATGGTTTCCTTTAAACTGGCTCCTTGGGCGTCTCTTGGTGTCAGCTACATTTATGCAACAGGATCTGTAGATTGGGATAAAGCTGCTACCA
>JAEWOM010000107.1 GCA_023399675.1 Bacteroidota bacterium | reverse complement strand
TTACGACTGTGCTTTGGAAACTTTCTTGCCGGTGGCTTTTTCTTCTTTTTCCAGGCCGTCTTTCGATTCGTTGAGATTCAGCACTACCTTTTCGCCGTCGGCAATCTGCTTGTTTACAAGAAGTTCTGCAATCAGATCTTCGATGTATTTCTGTACTGCACGTTTCAGTGGTCTGGCTCCGAAATCTTTGTCCCAGCCTTTTTCAGCGATAAAATCTTTAGCTTCCTGGGTCAACTCCAACTGATAGCCCATTTTTTCAATTCTTGCATACAGTTTGTTCAGTTCCAGGTCGATAATCTGGCGGATATCTTTCTGCTCAAGCGTGTTAAAAATAATGATATCGTCAATTCTGTTCAGGAACTCCGGTGCAAACGCTTTCTTCAGTGCATTTTCAATCGTTGCTCTCGCACGCGTATCGCTCGTGGATTTCTTCGCTGTGGTGCCGAAGCCGACTCCGTCTCCGAAATCTTTCAGATCACGGGTACCGATATTGGAGGTAAGGATAATGATGGTATTCCTGAAGTCAATTTTTCTGCCCAACGAATCAGTTACATGTCCTTCATCGAGGATTTGCAGCAAAATATTGAAAACGTCCGGATGGGCTTTCTCAATTTCATCAAGAAGTACCACAGCATACGGCTTTCTTCGAACCGCTTCAGTTAACTGTCCACCTTCTTCATAACCTACATATCCCGGAGGAGCTCCGACCAGCCTCGAGACTGCGAACTTCTCCATATATTCGCTCATATCGATTCGGATCAGAGATTCGTCGGAATCAAAGAGTTCACGGGCCATTACCTTAGCAAGTTCTGTTTTACCAACACCCGTTGTTCCCAGGAAGATAAATGTTCCGATCGGTCTGTTCGGGTCTTTCAGTCCGGCTCTGTTCCGCTGAATCGCTTTCACTACTTTCTTCACAGCATCTTCCTGACCGATTACTTTTCCGTTCAGTTTATCGTCCATCTGCGCCAGTTTATCCAGTTCGTTTTTGCCGACTTTGGTTACCGGTACGCCGCTCATCATAGAAACTACTTCAGCTACATTTTCTTCGGTAACGGTTTCTTTCTTTTCTTTTACGTCTTTATCCCACTTTTCCTGCGCAGAGGAAAGTTCCATCTGCAGCCTTTCTTCTTCATCTTTCAGTTTTCGGGCTTCAAGGTAATCCTGAGATTTCACTGCCTTCTGTTTCAGTTCTTTGATTTCTTCAATCTTCTTTTCATGATCGATGATTTCCGTAGGAACTTTCATGTTTTTGATGTAAACACGGGATCCTGCTTCATCCATCGCATCAATTGCCTTGTCCGGAAGAAATCTGTCTGTAATATATCTGGAAGTGAGATTCACGCAGGCATTAATTGCCTCTTCGGTATAAGTTACGTTGTGGTGTTCTTCGTATTTATCCTTGATCTGATGCAGAATCTGAATGGTTTCTTCAACAGAGGTCGGTTCCACCATTACTTTTTGAAAACGTCTTTCTAAAGCGCCGTCTTTTTCGATGTACTGTCTGTATTCATCAAGCGTAGTTGCCCCGATGCACTGAATTTCTCCGCGTGCCAGCGCCGGTTTGAACATATTGGATGCATCAAGGCTTCCCGTAGAACTTCCCGCACCAACAATGGTGTGTAATTCATCGATGAAGAGTATTACATCCCGGTTTTTTTCAAGTTCGGTCATAATCGCTTTCATCCTTTCTTCGAACTGTCCGCGGTACTTGGTACCAGCAACCAGACTTGCCAGATCTAATGTAATCACGCGTTTATTATAAAGGACACGTGAAACTTTTTTCTGCTGAATGCGCAGCGCCAACCCTTCCGCAATGGCCGATTTACCAACACCCGGTTCACCAATCAGTAATGGGTTGTTCTTTTTTCTTCTTGAAAGAATCTGAGAAACGCGTTCGATTTCTTTTTCACGTCCGATTACCGGGTCCAGTTTTCCGTCGCGCGCTAACGTAGTCAGGTCACGCCCGAAATTATCAAGCGTCGGGGTTTTACTTTTTCCTGCACCGATATTTCCGGTGGGTTTTCTCATCTGTCCGAAATCTTCTCTTTCCTCATCGTCATCATAGGCACTCATTTTCGGTGAGTCTCCGGAATTCTTCATCATAGTCTGATATTCTTTAGAAACACGTTCATAATCAATATCATATGCTCCTAAAATATTAGAAGTAGGATCTTCAAACTTATATAGAATTCCCAATAACAGATGAACAGTATTGATTTCTGTACTGCGGTACTGTCGGCACTCCAGTTCGGATCGTTTCACCGCCTGATCGGCCATTTTGGTAAAAGACATATTCTGCACTTCTTCTGTAAGCGGGCTGATAGATGAAGCATTGAGAGATTCGATTTTTCTGCGAATCTGCGTGAGATCAGCATTAAGACTCTGCAGAATTTCCTTTGCAGAATTTTCAGTCTTAATGATGCCCAGCAGCAAATGTTCCGTATTCAGGAACTCACTCTTCAGTCTTCTTGCTTCGTTTTTGCTCTGTCTGAATACCTGATCCAGACCGCTAGAAAATTTATAATCCATAATTTGGTCTCATTCTGCGGAAATTAAGCTCCGCTCCCATCCAAAGTTACAAATACTTTACCAAAACACGTTTTCGGACGTTATGACATGCTGATTTTCACATCTCGCTGAAAATGACTAGGTTTGTGTCCTTTTTTTAAATTATTCAGTATGGAAATCATCCTTTCGGATTTCATGGGATACGCCGCATCATTCTTTGTGGTGCTGAGTTTTTTGCTTAAAGATTTAAGAAAAGTCAGGATTGTTAATCTGATCGGATGCGTGCTCTTCGTGATTTACGGTGTCATGAAAGGCGAGGGAAACTGGAGTGCGATGTACTGGCCTGTGATTATTCCGAACCTGATTCTGTGCTTTGTCCAGCTGTATCATTTATTGAAAAAGCCTGAAAATCAATCATGAAAGTTCTTGTTTCAGCATTCAGCAACCTGTATACCGATCAGCGTATTGAAAAAGTATGCAGAACGCTGCACGAGAACGGTTATGATGTAGAACTGATCGGCAACAACTGGGGAGGCGAGGAAGAGATGGAAAGACCGTATCCTTTTTACCGGATTCAGCATTCGGCAAGGAGTCTGCGTTTCGCATATGTTGAATTTCAGAAAAAACTCTACAGCGAACTGAAAAAACGGGCGGA
>JAEWOM010000103.1 GCA_023399675.1 Bacteroidota bacterium | reverse complement strand
GTTTTGAAAAGCGGTTTTGGGGTCGTAATGTGCTCCACCCAGCGGTTCTTCAATAATACCGTCAATAAATTTGTGGTGTAATGCATCTGCAGGAGTCAGTTTCAGTGCATTCGCAGCATCTTCCTTATGATCCCAGTTTCTCCAAAGGATTGATGAGCAGCTTTCAGGCGCAATAACAGTATACCAGGTATTTTCCAGCATATAAACTTTGTTGCCTACGCCAATTCCCAAAGCGCCGCCACTGGCTCCTTCACCAACAATGTAGCAAAAAATCGGGGTTTTCATTGTGGTCATCTCGAAAATATTTCTTGCGATGGCTTCGCCCTGTCCTCTTTCTTCAGCTTCAAGTCCTGGATATGCTCCGGGTGTATCGATGAGCGTAATTACAGGAATTTTGAATTTTTCGGCGAGTTTCATCAGACGAAGGGCCTTTCTGTAGCCTTCCGGATTACTCATCCCGAATCTTCTCCGCTGTCTTTCTTTAGTGGTGCGTCCTTTCTGCGTTCCGATCAGCATTACGCGGTTTCCGTCTATCGTTGCGAGTCCGCCGATCATTGCAGGGTCATCTGCAAAATTCCGGTCACCGTGCAGTTCCAGGAAACTGCCTTCATCAACTATCCCGTTGATGAAATCCAGGGTATAAGGTCTGTCCGGATGGCGGGAAAGCTGTACGCGCTGCCACGGGGTAAGGTTCCCGTAGATTTCCTTCTTTTTTTCAATTATTTTATCTTCAATCTGTGCACAAGCCAGTTTTACATCTACGCCGGTATCTTCACCCACCAGTGAGCAGGTTTGATACTGTTCCATCAATTCTTCAATCGGCTTTTCAAATTCTAAATATTCCATTGTGATATCAGCAAATAATCTTCAAATGTACTAAATATTATGATGCTTGTCCTAATTTCCCGGCAGCTTCCGCGATTCGGGTTTTTACTTCCTCTTTTCCAAGCAGTTCCATAATGTCCGGAACATCAGGACCTTTCAGTTCGCCGACCAGCGCAAGGCGTAAGGGCATCATGATTTTTCCCATGCCAAGACCCTTCTGTTCTGCAAAAAGGTGAATGTTCTGCTTGATGTTTTCTGCAGTGAAGTCCTGATCACCGATCAGTTCCATAAACTGTTCAAGAATTTCGCCGGTTTCGTTATTCCAGGCTTTTTTCGCTGCTTTTTCATCAAACAACTGAGGTTTTTCGAAGAAAAATTTTCCTTCCGAATATATGTCCTTTACAAATGTGGCACGTTCTTTCATCATTCCGATGATTTTCAGCAGATTTTCATCCTCGACAGAAATATTCGGGAATTCTTTACGGAACATTTCAGCAACAGTGGTATCATCAAGCCTGTGCAGATACTGCTGGTTAAACCATTCTGCTTTTTCTTTACTGAAGCGCGCTCCGGCTTTATGAACTTTGTGCAGATCGAATTCATTTGCCATCTCGTCCAGACTGAGGATTTCCTTATCATCGGCAGGAGACCAGCCCAACAACGCAAGAAAATTGATAAAAGCTTCCGGCAAATAGCCCTGTTCACGGTATCCCGGATAAATTTCGCCCGTAACTTTGTCTTCAAAATTCATTGGAAATACCGGGAATCCGAATTTGGCACCGTCTCTTTTGCTGAGTTTTCCTTTACCTTCCGGTTTCAGGATGAGTGAAAGATGGGCAAACTGCGGCGCTTCCCAGCCCATCGCTTCATATAATAAGGTATGCAATCCAAGTGAGGGCAACCATTCTTCTCCACGGATTACGTGAGAAATTTTCATTTCATAATCGTCGATGATATTCGCGAAGTGATAAGTGGGCATACCGTCATTTTTCACAAGCACCTTATCATCAAGTGTATCGGTATTTACGGAAAATTTACCGCGAATGATGTCTTCAAGATTCAAAATACGGTCTATAGGCATTTTAAACCGCACCACATACGGTGTGTTATTCTCCAGCAGCTCCTGAACTTCAGTTTCAGAAAGTGTCAGGCTGTTCCGCAACTGCGTTCTGGTAAGATAATTATACGCAAAAACATCACCACGGGCTTCAAAATCTGCACGGATCTGGTCCAGTTCTTCAGGGGTGTCAAAGGCGAGATAGGCGTAATCTGTTTTTAGAATCTGTTCGGTATACCGGTCGTAGATCGCTCTTCTTTCGCTTTGGCGGTAAGGTCCGTACGGTCCGCCGTGAACGGGACTTTCGTCCGGCACAATACCTGCCCATTCCAAAGCTTCCATGATGTATTCTTCAGCACCTTCAACAAATCTGGCGGTGTCGGTGTCTTCAATTCTAAGGACAAATGTTCCGCCGGTGTTTTTAGCAAACAGATAATCATAGAGTGCCGTTCTCATACCTCCTAAATGAAGAGGGCCTGTCGGACTTGGTGCGAAGCGCACACGAACTTGGTTCATTGCTGAAAATTTAGAGGTGCAAATTTAACCAAAAATGACTAATTTCCCTTTTTTATTTAGATTTGCAAAAATTCTTCACATGCTGGAAGTAGGAGACCGTCCCTGGGGGAAATATTATGTTTTGGAAGACAAACCTCATTATAAACTGAAGAGGATAGAGGTGTTGCCTGGCAAAAGACTTTCTTACCAGTACCACCATCACCGTCAGGAATTTTGGACTGTCGTGGAAGGTGAAGCCAATGTGGTTTTAGACGAAGTGGATCATCCGTTAACGTATGGCGAAAGCATATTTATTCCGCAGGGGGCTAAACACAGAATTGAAAACAGAAGCGAAAAACTTCTTGTTTTTGTGGAAGTACAGACCGGTACGTATTTCGGGGAAGATGATATTGTCCGAATCCAGGACGATTATCACCGTGAAGACAACATTTAACCGCTGATTTTCAGTAACAGTTTTTTGATAAAGCGAACCGGGTTCTTATATTTCACATCATATTTTTCTGCTTTCCAGCGGAGTCTTATTTTTTCTTTTTCCGATTCTGAAGCTGCATCCGACAGGAGTTTTTCGTACTTAAACAGGAGTTCATTCAACTGATATTCTGTTCTCGTATCATCGTGAGCAAGGATATAATCCAGGTATTTTGCGGTCACTTTCCGGTAAGATTCTTCCATGATTGAGATATTTCTGGACACACTGTTTGACAGGACGCGATAATAGAATAGCTTCTTATCGAGAAAATGTATGCGATGCCCCTGATGTGCAAACCGCAGATTCATATCCCAGTCTTCGGTCTGAATGTTTTCATCGAAAGGTTCTTTCTTCAACAGTTCTGTTTTTACAAAAGTGCCGACATTTACTGTCCTGTTTCCTGCAACATTTTCATGAAAAAAACGCGGTAAAGTCTTTATAATTCGCTCTTTTTCGCCTGCCGGATAGGCAGCGGTGATTTCTCCGCTGTCCTGCAAATATTTAAATCCGTCGGAAAGCACATAATCTGAACTGTTTGCTGATGCAAACTGCACTTTCTGTTCGATGAGTTCCGGCAGCCACCAGTCATCACCCGATAAAATGGCAAGATACTTTCCGGATGCACGGGCGAGCATGAGATTCAGATTTATCGAAACGATCTTTCTGGAGTCTGTTTCAACAAAAGTCACGGGTAATCCGCTTTTTTCGAGGATATTGCGGGCGAGCCTGGCTGTCTGATCTTCGGAATGATTATCGAGAAATATGATTTCCTTATTCGCATAGGTTTGCTCAATTGCTGATCTGCAGGCCTGCTCGATGAACTTTTCGTGGTTCATCGTAATAATCAGGATGCTTACAAGCGGTTGCGAGTCTGTCATCGTTCTTAGATTTCCATTAATTTTTGCAGTTGCCTCTCAAACTCCTCCAGTGGGAGTTTATACTCACCATGAAAGGTGTTGTCCGGTGTTTCAAACTGGTATTGGTAAAGGTCGACGCCGCACAACACGGCAAGCGTTGAAAATGCAGAAAACTCCGTCCATACTTCCTGCAGCCATAAAAGTCCTTTGGTTTTGCCTTCGGTACAGAAAAGCATATTCGTCCAGGCTGCACCGCTTGGTCCAAGGATGTATTCTGCATTAGCGATCAGAAACATCTGCTCATGGATATTGAAATCTTCAAGATACACTTTTTCGAATCCGTATTTTTTTGCAATTTCAAAAGTTTCGTCTTCATTATATTGTCTGAAAACCGATTTTCTCCCGAAAAAAAGGCGCGCTACAGGTGAACAGTTTACCTTGCTGCGATCGAATTTTTCGCGGCAGGTTTTTCGTAGAAATTCAATTGAAGAAGGTGCGTATTTGATGAATTCAGCCTGGTAGAGTTCTCCCTCGATGATGTTGGGTACCACCGAATTCGGGTAAGTGATATGCCAGAGTTTTTCACACTGATAAATTCTGTTGGGTTCCAGAAAAATTACTTTTTCCATCGGCACGAAAAAAGAAAGCAGCGTTTTCAGGTTTTCGTTTTTTTCCACGCGCATAGAAACCGCAATTTTTAGGTTCTCACTGTTTTTTATGGTGTTCAGATATTCCGTTTTGGATAGAATTTCCAGAAAAAAATGAAAATAATTAAAAGTGAAAGTACCGCCGAGGAATAAGGTATTTTCGCGAAGGCGCTTATATGGCCAGTTTCTGAACTTTACGAGTTTATGCGAATGAAAGAACAGCGTGTCTGTATTATATAAAATATTGAATTCTGTATTGAAAGGTTCAATTTCTTCAAAATATACCGTTTCGAGATCGGGACTTATGATTACCGTGCTGTCCATTGACATGCGGTAATTCGGGCAGCCATACAGTCCTACTTCTGCAAGTTGCAGTGATCTGCTTTGCTGTTCCGTTCCGAAAAGTTTAGGAAGATAGGTTTGCACTGTTTCGGATTTTCTGATGACCGAATACTCAACATCGGGCTTTTGCTGCAAATACTGCATAGGAAGAAAATCTGCGATTCTTCGTTTTCCCCTTCGCAGAAAAGATTTTATCCGGTACAGTTTGCGCTGAGCTTCCAGACCCTGCTGAATTTCGTCTATCGGTTTCATCCTTTCTGAGCTTCCAGAAACTTTTTGTAGTCGCGGATATAGTCTTTTTCATCATATTCGATACTGGCGATGCACATTTGTACAGCGTTGTGCGAGTATTTCATCGTTCGCCAGCAATTTTTCGGAACAAAAAGACCCATATTCGGTTTTTCCAGTACAAACGACTCCTTCGTGCCATCCAACAGTTCTGTGGTTACTTCAATTCTTCCGGCAACTGCCACGAGAATCTGCTGCAGGTCATAATGCGAATGTCCGCCGCGTTCCACTTCTTCCGGTGTATAGTAAGTCCAGTAAATTCTTTTGGGCACAAATGGCAAATCGTCGCCTTCTGCAATAGAAATATAGCCCAAAGTAGGCTGACCAACCTTAGGGAATTCAATGATAAAAGGTCTGCTGAAATCTTTATTTTGCTGTGATTCTTTCATATTCTCGTATTGTATTACTGATCATTTCACTGCTGGAAAACCGATCTACCACCAATTTTCGGCCAAAATCACCCAAATTCTTTCCAAGTTCAGGATTTTGGAAGAGCAGGCGTGTTTTTTCCGCAAATTCCTTTGCTCCGTTGGCAATCATACCGTTATGGCCGTCCACGATAATCTCCTGAAAAGATGGAATAGCTGATGCAATTACCGCACGCTGCAGCGACAGGCATTCTAACAAAGATAAACTAAAATTTTCGCCGTGAGACGGAAAATACATTACCGCAGCCTTCTGAACATGCATTCGGATTGATTCGGGAGGTAGGTTTCCGAGGAAGGAAATTTTGGGCGATGCTTGATTTCCCGCAATCTCCAGCACCGTTTTTTTATTTTCTTCCGTTGCTTTACCAATAAAAAACAGTTTTGCCTTCGGGAACTCGGTTGAAAGAAGCCTGAACGCTTCTGCAGCAGTTTCCGAACCTTTTTCCTTCTTTACTTCTCCCAGGTAATAAATGGAGTAGGGTTCGGCGTTTGAGTCGGGTTCTTTCTGCCAAAAATCGGTGTCAATTCCATTGTATATCAGCGTTCCGGAAGTTAATTCGTAAAAATTGCTGTTAATCTGTTCGGACCAGCGCGAAATGAAAATACTGTTTTGGTTGCCGGTCAATGCCTTTCTTTCAACATACTTTTTGCCTTCCGAAATTTTCTGATATCCGAAAACGGTTTCGAGGATATTCCACGATCCGTGAAAACGCACACAGTACGGAATACCAATGTCTCCCAGAAAAAGCGAAACGCCTTCCCAGTCATGTGTTTCAATGATGTCGGGTTTGCTGCTGAGCGAGTTGATGTATTTTTGAAGTTCTTCCGCCAAGTATTTATTCTCCTGAACGTAGAATTTCAGATGCTGATTTTTTAAAGCCTCATGTTTGCCGGTAATGGAGCGCATCATTTCACGGCTGGGGTTCATTCGGAAATAATCCTTCACAAACTTAAACCCGATACCGTCTTCCTGAAAGGATACAACTTTTTTTGCACTGCCGAATACCAAAACCTGAATGCCGCGGTCGCGCAGTTTCTGAGCAAGATTTTTATAAAAAACACCCGTTCCTCCCGATGCCGAAATTTTGGGATGATGGTATTCTTTGGTGAATATCAGAACAGTTTTGATTTTACTCATGACAAACTGAAAACTTTTTCAACCCAACTGGCGACGGTATATTTGCGGTAGAGATCTTCCGGGAGTTCCTGATAAGGTTTTTCGAAAAAATCTTGCGGAATATCAGCAGCATTGTCTTCCATCACAAAAATATTCTCAGGATTGAAAAAATCGTAAGACTTTACCGCAGGGTTGTTCGTAATCATTTTCTTTCGTAATGCCATCGCCTCAAAAAAACGAAAACTCAGGCCGTTCTGTCCCGGTCTCACCAAATCCACTATTACTTTTGCACTTCCGTAATATTCCGGAAGTTTTTCGAGTTGGATTTTATCACTTTTTACCTCAAAACCGGCCGGATAGGAAGAATTTTGCAGAGATTTTCCTTTTACAATAATGAAACGGCAGGTTAGTTTTCGATTTTCCATTTCCTGCGCCAGAATTTCCAGGTGCGCTATTCGGTCATCAAAACTTCCGATGTAAATCAAATCTGTGGAAACAGGATAATCTTTATTTTCCGTTATATAATTGTAGTTGTACAGTTCCGTGAAACCGTATTCTGCCGCATCGTCATGATCAAAAGTGTACACCTGATCGAAATAATGCAGTACGGATTCTGCCGGATTTCTCGCCAAAGAATCATACAGATATGCAATGTAACGGTTCGTAAATCTTTTTATTTTTTCGTGGTATTCCGGATCGATGGTTTCCGGACTGATGACCAGAATCTGATCCTGCTTCCCGATTCTTTGCAGTTCGGACATGATCATTTCCTGGCGGTGAATTTTTTTCAAATTCTTTCCGAGCAATGCTTTCGAAAACGCATTTTTTGCGCGCGCCGCGAAATTCGGATAGCGGTACGCCGTCATTCTGATATGGGTGGCTTCGATTCCTTTGCGAAGCAAAGCATCCACAATTTTTCTGTCGTAATTCCAGAAATCATAACTGATGACGCAGATTTTCATAACCGTAAAAGTAGAACATTTCGCGCAAACGGCAGTTTCTAAGGGGCAACACTTGTCTGCTTTATCGTATTTTTGAAGAAAAAAGAATGAAACCCGGAATTCTGATTGAATGTGAACGCCTGCGATATCCGAAATCGGGACTGGCAACGGTGTGCAGATCTTTGGTTCACGGACTTTCCCGCTGTGAAGAACTGGATGTTACTTTTTACGGTCCGCCGCAGGAAATCAAGGCAGAAAAAAACCGGATTATTGGCTGGAAGCCGTGGCACAAAATGCTTCCGCCTTCAACGAAAAGTTTTCAACTGGTTCACGTAACGCACCAGCTTTCCGAATATTTTCATCAGGTTTCTTCAAATCAAAAAAAGGCAGTAACCCTGCATGATCTGAATTTCCTCCATGAAAACCTTTCTGACGAGAAAATTACAAAAAGGCTCGCACTGGTTCAGAAAAATATAGGTAACGCTGATGCAATCATCTGTATTTCGGAATTTGCCAAAACAGATTTTATCAAAAATATCGACCGATTTAAGCTTAAGAATGATGTTGAAATTACGGTTATCCACAACGGGCTGTTGTTTCCTGAAAGATCTTCTGCCGTTTCAGAAAGGTTCAGTTACCTGACGAAGAATTCTTTTATTCTCAATATCGGCGTATTGTTTCCCAAAAAAAACCAAAAAGTGCTGCTTGACTTTCTGGCGAAAACCGATTTGCATTTGGTGCTCGTTTCAGGGGATGCAAAAAGTGATTATGAGCGTGAATTTTCTGCGAAAGTAACAGCGCTTGAGTTGGAAGACCGCGTGCACATCCTGAAAGATGTGAATGAAAATGAAAAGAATTTTCTGCTTCAAAACAGCGAGAGTTATGTTCATCCGTCACTTGCTGAAGGCTTCGGAATTCCGCCAATTGAAGCGATGTATTTCGGTAAGCCGGTTTTTCTCAGTACCCACACTTCCCTGCCGGAGATCGGAGGTGACGCTGCGTTCTATTTTCAAAATTTCGAGGCCGAATCGATGCTGCAGGTGTACAGAGACGGAATGGAAAAGTTCAATAATCAGAAAGCAACGAATCAGCACAAGTTACATGAGCACGCAATGCATTTCGGAGCCGAAAAAATGGCAAAACAGTATGCCGAACTTTACCTTAAACTACTTTCTTAGTTTTAAAAAAATATTAGCTGTTCTGAAGCTCGTGCAGCTTGATGTATTTCAGAAAAGTGTAAAAAGAAGCGGTTATCGCGGCATAGAATCCAACCAAACCATCTCGAAAGCCCATTTTAAAAAAATACAGTTTAAGAAACTGGAAGAGCGGACTGAAAATAATTTTGCCTACGGACGATTTCTTTCCGGCTCTGTTCATTTTTTGGGCCATCATCGTTGTATACTTATTGGACTTTTCGATATGATGGTTAATGTCGCGGTAAGTAAAGTGATTGATCCTTCCCGGTAAAATTTCTTTTTTTTGGTCAGTTAAAAATTTTTCATGCACATAGGCATCATCGAACTGTCCTGCCTTTTTTCTGAAAAATCTCTCGCGGTACACATTGCCCCAGCCACCGAAGCGTACATTTTTCCCCAGAAATATATTGTTGAAAGCCATCAGAAAAACATCGGCTGCTGCACCGTCCCTTAAAACTTTTCTGATCGCATTTTTTGCGGTTTCATCGGGGATTTCGTCGGCATCAAGAAACAGGATCCAGTCACCGGAACATTGTTCGAGTGCAAAATTTTTCTGTTTGCCAAACCCTTCAAAGCGGTTCTCAACAAAACGGACTTTCGGGAACTGGAGTGCAATTTCACGCGTGCGATCTGTTGAAAACGAATCAACGACGATAATTTCATCAGCCAGATCCGAAATATTTTCCAGAAATCGGCCAATATTCAGTTCTTCGTTGTATGTAATTACTGCCGCTGAGAGTTTCATTACTTCTTAAATTCCAGGATCGTTTTTTCCAGAATTGCGATGCAGTCCATCAGTTGCTCTTCAGTAATCACTAAAGGCGGAGCAAGTCTGATGATGTTTCCATGGGTTGGTTTGGCGAGCAATCCGTGTTTGGAAAGTTCTACGCAAAGATTCCAGGCAGTAGGAGAGTGCTGAGAATCATTGATGATGATCGCGTTGAGCAGACCTTTTCCACGAACCGTATGTACCAGGTCTGTTTTTTCGATGATTTTCTGAATTTCTGAACGGAAAAGATTTCCGAGTTCTTCAGCTCTTTCAGAAAGTTTTTCTTCTTCCACTACATCCAAGGCAGCCATTGCAACGGCGCAGGCCAAAGGATTTCCGCCAAATGTAGAGCCGTGCTGTCCGGGATGAATCACATTCATGATTTCATTGTTGGCAAGCACCGCAGAAACCGGGTACATTCCGCCTGAAAGTGCTTTACCCAGTACCAAAATATCCGGTTGAACATCTTCATGATGACAGGCTATGAGTTTTCCTGTTCTTGCAATTCCGGTCTGAACTTCATCGGCGATAAAGAGCACGTTATGTTTTTTACACAGTTCGGATGCCTTTTTCAGGAAACCTTCGTCCGGAACGAAAACGCCCGCTTCTCCCTGAATCGGCTCCACCAGGAAGGCGGCAATATTAGCAGCATCGCGGGATAGTACTTCTTCGAGCTCTTTCAGGTCGTTGTATGGAATTTTGATGAATCCCGGAGTGAAAGGTCCATAATTGTTATGTGCATCCGGATCGTTGGAGAAAGAAACGATGGTGGTGGTTCTCCCGTGAAAGTTATTTTCACAAACGATGATTTTGGCATCGTTTCCGTGAACGCCTTTTACTTCGTAAGCCCATTTTCTCGCAAGTTTGATTGCCGTTTCCACCGCTTCTGCTCCGGAATTCATTGGCAAAACCTTATCAAAACCAAAAAGCTTGGTAATTCTCTTTTCGTATTCACCCAGATTCGCATTGTAAAATGCGCGGGAAGTCAGTGCCAGTTTCTTCGCCTGTTCCACCAATGCCTCCACAATTTTCGGATGCGAATGTCCCTGATTAACAGCTGAATAAGCCGAAAGGAAATCGTAATATTTCTTACCTTCCACATCCCAGACGAAAACACCTTCTCCACGTTCCAAAACTACCGGAAGCGGATGGTAGTTGTGAGCGCCGTGTTCATTTTCGAGATCGATAAAATATTGGGAGTTCTTAGTCTGTTCTTCTGTGGACATATTTTTGCTTTTTTACAAAATTAAGCAAATTTGACTAACTTTAAGACCGGATAAAATTAAATGAAACTGCTGTATTACCTTATTTTTCTGTTCACATTCACCAGCGGAACGAGCCAGAATTCTGTCAGTTCCCCCTTCACTCTGACTGATTATGAGGAAATGCAGAAGAGGTTTTTTGTGAATTTGAAGTCAAAAGGAGACCAGGCAATAAAAATTAAGGATGATTATTATTCTACCAAAAAACTGGACAGTCTGCTGCTCATCAAGAATAAATTCAAGACGGAAAAACTTCTGGCGCAGGGCGTAAAAC
>JAEWOM010000070.1 GCA_023399675.1 Bacteroidota bacterium | reverse complement strand
CCCCCGGAGTTCTGGATCCCAAATACGGTTTGCAGGAAAAAATGATGGATTTCGTGAAGGATTCGCTTCAGGACGCCGACGTTTTTCTCTTTATCGTAGATATTAAAGACAAAACACAGCCTTCAGATTTTTTAATTGAAAAACTGAATAAAATTCCGGTGCCGGTTTTGATCCTGATCAATAAAATCGATGTTTCAAACCAGGAAAATCTCGAACAGGTAATCGAATTCTGGCATCAGCAGATTCCGAAAGCAGAAATTCTTCCTATATCTGCACTGGAAGGGTTTAACACCGAACTCATTCTGCCAAAACTGAAATCGCTGTTACCCGAAAATCCGCCGTATTACGACAAAGAACAGTTCACCGATAAATCCGAACGTTTTTTTGTAAATGAAACCGTACGCGAGAAAATTCTGCTCAATTACGAAAAAGAAATTCCGTATTCCGTTGAAGTGGTTACAGAACAGTTCAAGGAGCAGGAAAGCATTATTTTTATCGATTCGATCATTTTTGTGGAACGAGATACGCAGAAGGGAATTATCATCGGCCACAAAGGCGAAGCGATTAAAAAGGTCGGCACCGAAGCCAGATTGGATCTAGAGAAGTTTTTCGGAAAAAAAATCCACCTGAACCTGTTCGTTAAAGTAAAAAAAGACTGGAGAAAAAACGACCGCGACTTGAAAAATTTTGGCTACCGCTAAGTTTTCTCGAAAATTTCGCTGCTTTTTTTACTTTTTCATAAATTTGTTAAAATGATGATTTATGAATAATCTGAATTCCATTGAATCAAGCCAAAAATTGAACGATATCGTGCTGCTGATTTTCAGATTGTTTCTTGGCTTTGGCATATTAACGCACGGTTTTCCGAAGCTGATGAAACTGATGGCAGATGAGGAAACACAGTTTATGTCTTTCATGGGGCTGAGTCCTGATTTTTCTTTAGGACTTGCCGTTTTTGCTGAGTTTGTCTGTGCAATTTTTCTGATTCTCGGACTTTTTACCAGAATTGCATTAATTCCGCTGATCATCACGCTAATGGTTGCTGCTTTTTTCAGCCATGCCGGTGACCCGTTTACAGACCGCGAGGAATCACTGCTTTATCTGCTCGGATTCATCCTGATTCTTGTGATGGGCCCCGGAAAATACTCTATTGACGGCATGATCAGCAGACGAAGGGAATCCAGATGGTAGTTTTTAAGTTTAAAATAGAGTAAGAGCTGCAGTAATGCGGCTTTTTTTGTGACATTTCGCTATTTTTGAAAAAAATCATTCATGAAAATATTCAAAATTGCCGCTCTTTTTCTCTTCTGTTCAGTGCAGACATTCGCACAGGAGAATATTACCTATCAAAAACCTTCTGCCGAAATACTGCAGCTCGCTGATTTCCAAAGACCGCCGTCAGTAGTGATGAACAGCAAAAGCGACTGGATCGTATTTGCTTACCGCGATACGTATAAAACGCTGGACGATCTTAATCAGCAGGAAATGAAGCTGGCCGGTCTGCGTGTAAATCCGGTGACCAATATTTCGAGCACTGTTACCTATCTGAATAATCTTAAAGTACGAAAACTCAATGATAAAAAGGAAGTTCAGCTGGCCGGCCTTCCCGCAAATCCGAAAATTGCAGGCCTTTCGTACTCGCCAGACGAGAAGAAACTGGCTTTTACCAACACCACTGCAAAAGGGGTTGAACTCTGGGTTGCAGATTTGGCATCGGCAACTGCGAAAAAAATCACTGCAGACAATCTCAACTCGAATCTGGGAACGGCGTTTACGTGGTACCGCGATTCGGAGAATCTTCTTGTAAAACTGATTCCGCAGAACCGTCCCGCACTAATAGATGCGAGTAAAGATTTACCCGGCGGACCGATAGTTTCCGTTTCAGATGGACAGGTTTCTCAAAACCGCACATACCAGGACTTGCTGAAAAATCCGCAGGATGAGCAGAATTTTGAAACGCTCACAAAATCTGAACTGCACCGTGTTTCACTGAACGGAAATTCACAGAAACTGATGGATGCTGATATTTTCGCAGGGATGAGTTTTTCTCCGGACGGAAAATACCTGATGCTTTCCACGATAAAGAAACCGTTTTCTTACATCGTTCCGCTCAGCAGATTTCCAATGGTTTCCAACGTGTACGATACAGCCGGAAAGCTGGTGAAAACGGTGAACGACGTACCGCTGAATGAAATTATGCCAAAAGGTTTTTCTTCTGTAAGAACCGGAAAACGAAGCATGACCTGGCGTGATGACGAACCTGCAACACTGGTTTACGCAGAAGCTTTGGATGGTGGAGATCAGGCGAAAAAGGCAGAATACCGGGACGAGATCTTTACCTGGAAAGCACCGTTCAGTGATGCACCGAAATCTTTTTTCAAAACAAAACAGCGCTATGGCGGCGTGAACTGGACCAATTCAAACTATGCCATCGTGAGCGAAAACTGGTATGATACGAGAAATACGAAATCATTCCTTGTTAATTTAAAAGACGGTAGTTCCAGAACAATTGAAGACCGGAATTATCAGGATGTTTACAGTGATCCGGGAAGATTCAACACGACAAAAAATGAATATGGGCGTACCGTTGTAGATGTCGAAAACGGAAAAGCGTATTTAATCGGAGAAGGATTCACGAAGGATGGACAAAAACCGTTCGTGGATGAAATGAATTTGACCAATCTTTCAAAGAAGAGAATTTATACTTCATCGCTGAAGAATTCCACAGAAGATATTGTGGATATTCTCGATAAAAAGAAAGGCGAAATTCTGGTTGTGCAGCAGTCAGCGGCTGTATTTCCAAATTACCTGAAACGGAATATGAAATCCGGCAAAGCAACTGAGGTCACCGCTTTTGAAAATCCTTTTTCAAGTCTTGGAAATGTTTACAAGGAAGTGATTTCGTATAAGAGAAATGACGGCGTACAGCTTACCGGAACCCTCTATCTGCCTGCAAATTATGACAGGAACGCTAAAAAGGAAAAACTCCCGCTGCTTATCTGGGCTTACCC
>JAEWOM010000066.1 GCA_023399675.1 Bacteroidota bacterium | reverse complement strand
GCTGTACACAGCGGCGGCATCAGCGCTGTGGCAATCGCCACACCCGGAATGACATTTCCTTTCAGTTTACTCCCATTTGCCAGCATTCCGGCGCAGCCACCGACAAATGCAATCAGCACATCATAGATATTCGGTGCGGTACGGGCGAGAATCTCAGAATGTGCTTCACTGAGCGGAGATATAAGAAAATAAAGCGTCGACGTTAACAGGCCGGCACCGGTAGCAAAAGCAAAATTGATGATCGATTTTCTCAGAATTTTCGGATGGCTCACCGCAACGGCAAAACCCACACCCATGATCGGGCCCATCAACGGTGAAATTAACATGGCTCCGATAATAACCGCCGTTGAATTCACATTCAGCCCCAAACTCGCGATAAAAACGGCGAAAATAAGAATCCACAGGTTTGTACCTTTGAAGGGAATATTGCTCTCAATATTCTCGCGAACTTCCTCGTAGTTTTCTTTCTGTGTAAAAAGACTGAAAATCGCTTTTATTTTGTTCATAAAAAAAATTGCCGGAAGGCAATTTAGAAATTAAAATAAAAACTGAAATTACAGTTTTCTTAAATCTTTTTAAAAATTTACTCCTGCATCCGTGCTATCACATCAATCCCCCCTTTCGTTTTATCGCCGATTTTACAGATAACTACCGTATCAAGCGGCAGAAAAACATCCATTCTCGATCCGAATTTGATGAAGCCGTATTCGTTACCAGCTTTCGCTGTATCTCCTTCATTACAGTAGAAAACGATACGTCTTGCCACATATCCTGCGATCTGCCGGAATACTACTTTATGATGGGTAAGACTGTCAACTGCCACGGTAGTCCTTTCATTATCCGTGGAAGATTTTTCGTGCCATGCAACGAGATACTTTCCGGGATGGTACTTCTTGTAAATAACCTTGCCGGAAACAGGATAACGGCAGATATGTACATTCAGTGGCGACATGAAAATGGAAATCTGAATCGCTTTTTCTTTCAGAAATTCGGTTTCTTCCACTTCTTTTATCATCACTACCTTACCGTCAACGGGAGCGACGACATTTTCCTTATGATCAAGAATTTCGCGGTCAGGAACACGGAAGAACCAAAAAACCAATCCGTACAGAATGAGCAGCGGAACGATGATCAGCAGGGACCATTCTTCCAGAAAATAAACAGCCAGAAATGCGATGATTGCAAAAACGACTGTTGCAACAATGATGGTTCCTTTAGATTCCCGATGTAGCTTCATGATCAGATCAGTCTAGATAAAACAAAGTACAAATATACTACAGGCACACAAATAATGAAACTGTCCAGCCTGTCCAATACGCCGCCATGACCCGGAATCAGTTTTCCGCTGTCTTTAACGCCGAAACTTCGCTTCAATTTGCTTTCCATTAAATCGCCGACCGGTGCAAAAACCGCAACCAGGAAGCCGACAACCATCCAGTTACCGCGCATTTCAGGAAAATATTTTTCTATAAAAAACGACAGAGCCAGGGTTAGAATAACTCCCCCGGCAAAACCCTCCCAGGTTTTTTTCGGAGAAATTTTCGGCGCCATTTTGTGCTTTCCGAAAAATCTACCGGTGAGATAAGCAAAAGTATCACTTGCCCAGATAAGAATAAACAGAAAGAATACCTCTAAAGTAAAGATGTTCTGCATGGCAGAAATCTTCGGAAGACCCAAAGCAAGGCCAAACGGAATTGCCAGATAGATTACAATGAAAATCAGTTTTCCGCTGTCGAAATACAGTTCACTGGTAAATTTAAACAGCGTTACCGCTGCAATGAGAATCAGCGACATGGCGAGCATTTCGGTAAACCGAAAATCAAAATAAAAACCGTAGCTGAAATACCTTTTGGAAAAGATATAGAATACAAATACTGCCAACGGCAGCACAATCCATTTTTCGTATCCTTTTCCGAATTTCATCAGTTGAATGCATTCCCAGGTGCAGGCCAAAAAAAGCAAAGCGATTAACCCGTAATACAGCTGATGCTGCTGCACCAGATCCGGAACGATACTGTTGATGAGTTCGGCGCCAATGGGATGAACTCCCGCAATCAGAATGATAATATAAACGAGACCGGAAACTGTCCTTTGAATTAGATTTTTATCCAAGTTTTTAAGTTTTACTGCTCAATTAATCTTCAAGCAGGAGAAGGAAAAGTTTCTGCGATTGCTTCATAGGCGCATCCAGCTTATTTTGAGTACCGCTGATGGATGTCAGATTTTTCACATTGCCGACACGCTTGATCTTACTCATCGCCTCATTCAGGTTGGTAACAATCTGTGAAACATTGGCCATCACGATTATTTTACCGGGAAGCCTCGAAGAATGGAAATGCTTGATATTATGATGAGAAAGCATGATTCTCGCATCGTAAGCAATCAGATATTCGCAGGTGATGAACGCTGCATCGTTTTCATTCTGCAGATTTTCCGTGTACGGAATTTTAAGAACGTCGAGAAAGTTTTTCAAATCGGGGTCACAACAGAATACTGAAGTTACCTCTTCAATTTTAAGAATCTGATTCAGCGTCTGCAGCGCCTCTGCTTCATCACCGCAATAATTGAAAAATCCTCCGGAATGCGTAAAGAGCTGCGCAAACTTATAATCCAGGTCAGCATTTTTGAGAGAATCGCCCAGCCGTTCTAAACTAGTCTGATCATCTTCATCGGACTGGTTTCGTAACTTGCTGACAATTTTTCTGAATAAGCTCAAAATCTGCTGCTTTTTAGTTAGTTAATGCAAAAGTATCAAAAAATCGAACAAAAATATGTGTATTTTTTAACAACTCTAACGAAAAATGCCTCACAATATTCTTTTTTATTGCGAGGCATTGTTATTTTATTTTAAATCTGGGTGTTACTCTCGGGTGCGATTACGTTTTCTTCTTCAACGGAAGGTGGGGTATTGGTCGCATTGGTAACCGGGTTTTCCGTCAGTTCCGGATCCCATGCCCTTTTTCCGAAAATCTCTTCAAGGTCTTCACGGAAAATCACTTCTTTTTCAAGCAGTTTCGCTGCCAGCGCATCCAGTTTCGGCCTGTTATCCGCCAAAATTCTCAATGCCCGCTGATACTGCGCTTCAATAATACCTTTGATTTCGACATCAATTTTCTTCGCAGTTTCTTCAGAGTACGGTTTACCGAACGAATATTCCGACTGACCTGAACTGTCGTAGTAGGAAATATTCCCGATATTATCACTTAATCCGTAAATGGTAACCATCGCCTGCGCCTGTTTTGTCACTCTTTCAAGGTCAGAAAGCGCACCGGTAGAAATATTTCCGAAAGCCGTTTGTTCTGCTGCTCTTCCGCCCAGTGTTGCACACATTTCGTCGAGCATCTGTTCGGTGGTAGTCAGCGATCGTTCTTCCGGCAAATACCAGGCTGCTCCCAGCGATCTTCCGCGCGGAACAATGGTAACCTTCAGCAAAGGAGCCGCATGTTCAACCAACCATGAAATGGCAGCGTGTCCCGCTTCGTGAAAAGCAACACGCTTCTTTTCTGACGGCTTAATCGCTTTGTTTCTCTTTTCAAGTCCACCGATAATCCGGTCAACAGCATCGAGGAAATCCTGCTTAGTTACCGCATCGTGGTTATTTCTTGCAGCAATCAGCGCCGCTTCATTACAAACATTCGCGATATCTGCACCGGAGAAACCAGGTGTCTGCTTTGCAAGAAATTCGCGGTCAACCGTTGAGTCGAGTTTAATTTTTGAAAGGTGTACATCAAAAATCTGCTTTCTTTCGTGTAATTCCGGCAGATCGACGTAAATCGAACGGTCAAAACGACCTGCTCTCATCAATGCTTTATCCAGAATATCTGCACGGTTTGTTGCAGCCATGACGATAACATTGGTGTCGGTTCCGAAACCATCCATCTCAGTAAGCAGCTGATTCAGTGTGTTTTCTCTTTCATCGTTCCCACCTTGCAGACCACCTCTTCCTCTTGCACGTCCGATTGCATCAATCTCGTCGATAAAGATAATTGCCGGTGATTTTGCTTTTGCCTGCGCA
Source organism: Bacteroidota bacterium (assembly GCA_023399675.1). Taxonomy (GTDB): domain Bacteria; phylum Bacteroidota; class Bacteroidia; order Flavobacteriales; family Weeksellaceae; genus JAEWOS01. Next base: position 534 of record JAEWOM010000066.1, on the reverse strand, counting down.
AAAAGGTCACGCACACGCGATGCACCTACCCCTACAAACATCTCCACAAAATCTGATCCCGACAGGGAGAAGAACGGAACTTTTGCCTCGCCTGCAACGGCTTTTGCCAGCAATGTTTTACCGGTTCCCGGAGGGCCTACAAGCAGAACACCTTTCGGAATTTTACCTCCAAGTCTGGTATATTTATCTGAATTTTTCAAAAAATCCACTACTTCCTGTACCTCCTCTTTCGCACCTTCCAGCCCGGCAACATCTTTGAATGTTACCTGAATTTTATCCTTTTCGTCAAACAGTTTTGCACGTGATTTACCGATGGAAAAAATCTGTCCTCCCGGACCGCCGGAACCTGCCATTTTTCTGAAAAATACATAGTATATGATCATCATAATGAAGAGGCCAATCCCGATTTGAATAAGAATTTCCTGAAATGCAGAACCTGCAGTTTCTACAACAGGCATCGGCGTTTTAATAGCGGGGTTTTCCGCTTTCATTTCGTCAAATTTCTCCAGGAAAAACCGCAGATCACCAAACTTC
>JAEWOM010000298.1 GCA_023399675.1 Bacteroidota bacterium | reverse complement strand
TTTCCAGCCTTCACCGTATGGATTGCCGAAAGCCATCGAAAAGTAAACGTTTATACCTTTACCTGCACTTCTTACCATCTCCTGAATCTGCAAAATTTGCGAAAAAGCTTCTTCTCTGCTTTTATTGGTATTTCTCTGCTGAAAAGTCTCAGAAATAGAAAAAGGAAAGCCCAGAATATCCACCTGCTCATGTTTCAGCGCGGTTTCCGCACCACTGAGGTTGGCAACGATCACAGAAAGTTGGGTATTGCTCAAAGATTTGTCGATGTTATCAATAACCTCTCCACTGTCAGCCATTTGCGGAATGGCCTTTGGCGAAACGAAACTTCCGCAGTCCAGCACATCAAATTTTACCGACATCAAGGCATTGATGTAGTCAATTTTCTGTTGTGTAGGAATGATTTCAGGCCAGCCCTGCATCGCATCGCGCGGACATTCGGTGAGAAACATGTGGATTTTTTTTGGTTTCGGTAAAGATAGGAAATTTGGGAGATAGCAGATTATGAGTAACGAATCTGCAATTCGTACGCAGAGTCATGTTCGAGGAAATTTCGCCGACAAATGATTTTTTTAGTAAATGGGAGTATCACTACAATCAATGGTATTGATGTGGAATGAAATGCCGGTCATATGATTCTGGTGCAAAATTATTTACCTTTGTGCTCTACCTTAATTCAAAAATTTTGATGTTCAATTTTAATGAAGAATGGAAGCAGAAGCTTCTGAACCGTTTTATTACTTACGCAAAAATCTATTCCACGTCCGATCCGGAAAGCGAAACGACACCTTCAACGGAAAGACAGTGGGAAATTGCCAACTATATCACTGAGGAACTGAAATCAATCGGCCTCGAAGATGTTTCCATCGACGACAACGGATACATCATGGCTTATGTTCCAGCAAACAGAGAAGGAAATGAACCGGTTATTGGTTTCATCGCTCATTACGACACGTCACCGGATTTCAGCGGGGAAAATGTGAAACCTCAGGTATGGGAAAATTATGACGGACAGGATTTACTGCTCAATAAAGAAACAGGCTTCACACTTTCGCCTGCGAAGTTTGAAAATCTGAAAAAATATGTAGGGCATACACTCATCACAACCGACGGAACTACATTGCTCGGTGCTGATGATAAATCAGGCGTTGCAGAAATCGTGACCGCTGCAGAATATCTGATGGCGCATCCGGAAATTAAACACGGCAAAATTGCCATCGGTTTCACACCCGACGAAGAAATCGGAAGAGGAGCGCACAAATTTGATGTTAAGAAGTTCGGAGCAGAATGGGCCTACACCATGGACGGAAGCGAAGCCGGTGAACTGGAATACGAAAATTTTAACGCAGCCGGTGCCGTGGTAAAAATTCACGGACTGAGCGTTCATCCCGGTTACGCCTATGGAAAAATGGTGAATGCCGCGCTGTTAGCTGCAGAATTTGCCAAAATGCTGCCGGAAAATGAAACGCCCGCAACCACAAAAGGATTTGACGGCTTTTTCCACCTCACAGATATGAATGCAGATGTTTCCGAAGCGAAACTGCAGTACATCATCCGTGATCATGATGCGGAAAAATTTGAAAACAGAAAAAAACTGATGCAGGATAAAATCGCGGAGTTCAATAATAAATACGGCGACGGAACGGCAGAAGTGGAAATAAAGGAGCAGTATAAAAATATGAAAGGGCAGTTTGAAGGCAAAATGCATATCGTAGATATTGCTGCAGCCGCCATGAAAGAAGCCGGTATTGAACCGAAAATCAAGGCGATTCGTGGCGGAACAGACGGTGCGCAGCTTTCTTACATGGGCTTACCCTGCCCGAATATTTTTGCCGGCGGAATGAATTTTCACGGACCGTATGAATATGTTTCGCTGGAAACCATGCAGCAGGCTGTGGAAGTGATTGTAAATATTGCCAAAGCGGAAAAATAGGCAGAGGCGAACCCGAAGGGTTCAACAACAGTTACCGTGGGTGAAACCCATGGCATAGAGCCGCAGATTCCGATTCGCGGCTTTTTTTATGTCGGGGGAAAATTTAATTTTATATTAAAATTCAGGAAACAAAAACCAGTTAACTTTGTAAAAATTCGAGATGCCCGGCAAGCGCGACGTTGAAATAGTCATTCTTTCAGACATTCATCTGGCAACATACGGTTGCCATGCGAAAGAATTGGTGGCTTACCTCAAAAGTGTCAACCCGAAACTGCTGATTCTGAACGGCGATATCTTCGATGGCTGGGCGTTTTCCAAGAAATATTTTCCAACAGCGCATATGGCTGTACTCAGCGAGTTTTTCAAAATGATGAATAATAATACCCAGATTATTTACATCACAGGAAATCACGATGAATTTTTACGGAAATACTCCGATCTGCAGATGGGAAATCTGTTTCTTACAGATAAATATCTGCTTGAAATCGAAGGAAAAAAGCACTGGATCTTTCATGGTGATATTTTCGACCACACCACAAAAGGCGGTGCAAAAATCATTGCAAAAATCGGAGGAATCGGCTACGACTGGCTAATTCTGCTGAACCGTGCGATTAACTGGCTGCTTGCACTGGGTGGCAAACCCAAAGTATCACTTTCCAAAAAAATCAAGAATTCGGTAAAAAAAGCGGTGAAATTTATCGGCGATTTCGAGGAAAAGGCGATTGAACTGGCCATCGACAACAAATACGATTACGTGATCTGCGGCCACATCCATATGCCTGCAGACCGGGAAGTGGTTACCGAGAACGGTAAAACACATTACCTTAATTCCGGCGACTGGATTGAAAACCTTTCCTGGCTGGAATATGATCAGGGCAGTTGGTCACTGAAATTTTATGATCCGGAACAATACACTATTCCGGAAATCGAAGACTTCGATCTTTCTGTTAATATGGAAGAACTGATGCGGCCACAGGCTTTTGCTGCATTGGTTGGCAATAAAATCTGATACACCGTTTTATAATTATTTCTTCAGAAACGCATCCCAGCCCTGAGCCGTAATTTCTGCAAGTTCGTTGCTGCCGCGTAAGACCATAAAATTACCCTGTTCTTTTGCAACGGCATGACCAATTACTGTAAAATCCGGATGATTTTTCAATTTTTCGAAATCAGAAGGGGATACGGTGAATAACAGTTCGTAATCTTCACCACCGGAAAGTGCGGCCATCACCGGGTTCAGGTTCAGTTCTTCCGCGGTGGAAACCGTTAAGGAATCCATCGGGATTTTTTCTTCATACAGTCTGAACCCGACTTCGCTTTGATCCGACAGATGCAGGATTTCAGAGGCCAGTCCGTCAGAAATATCGATCATTGCAGTAGGTTGAATGTCGAGTTCTTCCAGAATCTTTTTGATATCAGTTCTCGCTTCAGGCTTCAGTTGTCGTTCAAGGATATAATCATAGCCTTCCATTTCCGGCTGCATGTTCGGATTGGCAAGATAAACGGCGTGCTCCCTTTCCAGAATCTGTAGGCCGAGATAGGCACCACCCAAATCACCGGTAACGACGAGCAGATCATTTTCTTTTACCCCTTTACGCGTACTCATTTTTTCGGAATCTTCCATGCCGATCGCTGTTATACTGATCACAAGTCCAGCCTGGGAACTCGTGGTATCGCCTCCAACCAAATCTACCTGATAACGGTTGCACGCAAGCTGAATCCCGGCATAAATTTCTTCCAGCGCTTCAACCGGAAACCGGCTTGAAACCGCTATAGAAACCAAAATTTGTGTGGGTACTGCATTCATCGCGGCGATATCGCTGATATTCACCACCACGGCTTTGTAACCCAAATGTTTCAAAGGAACGTATCCCAGATTAAAATGAACGCCTTCCGCGAGCACATCCGTGGTAAGCACTACTTTTCTTCCGTCCGGATTCAGCACTGCTGCGTCGTCACCAATCGAAATCTCAGTCGTAGTGTTCTGCACAGAAAAATGTTCGGTTAGGTGTTTGATCAGACCGAACTCACCTAATTTTGAGATGGGTGTCAGTTGGGGATTTTTATCTTCTAGCATCTTTGGTATGGGTTAATGCGGTTAGCAGTGGAGTTAAATGCGACGTTATTCTGCAAAAATCTGCGGATCTACATTTTCCGGACGGAACGGTAGGTTTTTAATATCTTCTCTGCTCATTTCGATGTAATTGACGCTTTTGAATTCCTTCAGAACTTCGACGATATCATCGGGTGGCGTAGTTGATTTCCTCAGCATCAGATCAATCCATACACCCGTGGCTTCTGCCGTTGCACAATGCGTTCCGTCCGGGAGAAAAAACCGGTGAAGAAAGCGATAGATCGAACCGTCCGGTGAAAATCCGTCGATTTCCAGGCTTACAATGACATTTTGCCCCATGTAAATCTCTTTGAAAAAAGAATAGCGCTCATGCAGAATCACAGGGCCGATTCCCCATCGGTTCAACTCAGAAAGTCCCATTTTATGCTTTGTCATGAAAGCCATTCTGGTTTGTGCACAGTATTCAACGTAGGCAGAATTGGCCAGGTGGCGGTTCGCATCAATATCGCTCCAGCGCACCTCGTGCGTATGATAATAAACGGACATGTAATAATTTTTGCCAAAATTACGTATTTCAGGCAAGAAAAGAAACGGATGAGAACAGGAAGATGCCCTGAAAAAGCCTTATTTTGCGCATAAATTGTGTAAGTTATGTAAGTTATGTTAAACAGCCTATAATAGTTTTCGTTTGGCGTTCATTATATTTACGCGATTATCAGACCGCTGTTTTGAAGAAGAAATTTAATATAAAAAAGATTTTAAAAGTTATTGGGATCGTGCTGGGGTCGTTGATCCTCCTGCTTTTAATTCTTGTTTTGAGTCTGCGCCTTCCAGCTGTACAGAATATGCTGAAGGAC
>JAEWOM010000294.1 GCA_023399675.1 Bacteroidota bacterium | reverse complement strand
CTAGCGCGTTTGACTGGCAGTCAAAAGGTCACGGGTTCGAATCCCGTATTCTCCACTTAAAATGTTTCGAAAGCCCTGTAAACCAGGGTTTTCGGTGTTTTTAGTGTAGTGGTTTTCCTGTCTTTACTGCAAGATTCTTGCTTCTTTTTTCTGCTAACTGCTAACGTACCTTCCTTTGCCTGTTTGATTTAGTTTTGTTTTTCAAGTCTCTTTCAAACTGATAATTCAACTGTTCGCTGAACTGCCACCTCCAAATACCTACAGAAAGGATTCGCTAATTTCATTTGGTTAGGGTAGTGGCAATCCGGCTCGAATAGCTTTGGACTTCCTACGAGGATGAATATGGCTCTGGCTCTGGAAACTGCAACATTAAAGCGGTTCGGACTATACAAAAAGTCCATTCCTCTTGGTGCATCTTCCGGGGTTGAACTGGCCATACTGTAGATGATAACCGGTGATTCCTGACCCTGAAATTTATCAACGGTACCAATTTCGTATTCGGGAAGTCTTTTTTGCAGTTCGAATACATTGTTGTTGTATGGTGTAATGATCTTTATATCGTGAGTTGTCAGCTCATGCTTTTCCATCTTTTCATCAATCCAGTAAACATCACCTTTGGTTAATTCATCCACAATTTTCTCAATGATTTCTATTTCTTCATCTGAAGAATTGGTGTTGCCTTCGTGCTGCACAGGAGTGTAGAACAGTCCGGAACCCTGATAAACCGTATTCCCCTCAATTTTTTGGTTTTGAAACCCTTCAACCGGCGTTAATCGGGATTCATAAAACATTTCTGAGTCAAACTCACAAATCAAGGGATGCATACGCCAGGTTTTTTCAAGAAAAATCCCGCGGTGCTCAGGAATTGTTTTCTCCTCTTCCAATAAATGCTCTAAAGCAGAGACATCAGTTCCATCGGGGTGAACTCCTTTTATCGGTTGCTTCAGTTGTTGGTGATCACCAAGAAAAACGATGTTTTTGGCAGCATGGGATACAACAACGGTTTCTATTAATGCATATTGCCCGGCTTCATCTATGAAAAGATATTCTACAGTATCTCTGAAATCTTCCAAAGCCCACATGAAACTTGTTCCTGCAATTATTTGGTACTGTGTAAGCGCTGAAATGACATCTTGTGTACTTTTCGGACTGGCCCAAAATCCTGCTGATTCATCACCTGATGCGCTTTTATATATTGCACTGATATCCAGACTCTCATCATCAGCTGCCTCCTTCACTTTATTCAGAAGATTGATGATTACTTTGTGGCTTAAAGCTGTGATGCCGATTTTTTTACCGGATTTTAACAAGTCAATAATCTTACGACTTGCAGTATAACTTTTACCAGCTCCCGGAGGACCTTGAATTGGCAAATAGCTGTAGTCTAACTTTGATGCCCACTGTTTGCTTTTTTGTACGAGATTCTCGGTTTGGTCAATTTTCTCCGTCACTCTCGAATCCGAATTTAAGAGAATGTCTCTGGTGACTCGGTAATCAGCCAGTTGACTTTCAAATCCATTTTCAACGATCCATTCAGCGAAACGAATGATATTTTCTTCCTTTTGTATTGTCCCGAAATTTTCAAATTTTAGAATGGTTTCCGGGTGAACATCTTGAATAGCATTCCCTTTTTTTAATTTCACTAAATTATTTTTTTCATCTAACTCGTATAATGTTCCAATTTTATTCCCGTTTTGATCCCTAATGTCATTTCCCACTTTTAACTCTGTTTCCTGTGGAGGAAATGAATACGAATCAGCAATGCTTCTTTTTACAGTTTCTCTTTCACCGGTATAACTTAATCCTGCGATTGCTGCTTTTTCATCAAGCAGTTCATCAGTTTCTAAACTCTGTAACCTGAAAAACTCCCACCAGAAGGACTTTTTCTCCCGCCGGAACCAATCAAGAAAATGTGCCAGAATATATCTTGCCTGCTGCTCCTTTGACCTTTCGGTATGATCAGCCGGAACATTCTCGAGCAAAGCGTTATAAAGCGGAAGGATTCTTTCCAAATGCTCAGTTACATATTCGGGCTCCTCATTAAAACCTATTACGGGTCTGGGAATTTCTTCTCCTGTGTCAATCAATTTCTGTCTTTCAGATTCCAGCCAGTAATGCAGTTGTTTTGTGGATTCGCAGTCGTCCTTATTGTACTGCTTAACGATATCGGACATTTCTTCTGTAATAGCATCTGCCTGATTGGTCTGTAAAAGAAATTCCAGGTCTGCTTTATGAACGGAAACTGTTTTCAGGTCGATTTCCCGTACAAAACCGTGATATTCTTCCAGGTCTTTCAAAGAATATCTTTCGACGCCGGCTCTGATGCTCTGCTTTAATACACGGTGTAAATCAACGAATGCGTGCGTTCTTAGCAGGATGTCAATTTCGTTCTCCTTCACGGCATATTTTCCCATCATTCGCTTCAATGCGGCACTTTCATACGGTGCAAAGTGATATATATGAAGATCAGGAAACAATTCTCTTTTTTCGAAAACGAAATCAATAAACTGTACCAGTGCATCCTTTTCCTGTTCCATATTATGAACCCAGATATGATGGTATTGATCCTGAAAAGTCCATCCGAACAGATATTCCAGACCGGATGGCTCAACGAACGGATCTCCCTCAAAGTCTAAGTAAATGTCTCCTTTGCTTGGTTTGGGTAATGTAAAAAATCCAGCACCTGCTTTCCGTTCCAGAATTTCATAGACCGGTCTATGAGTAATCCTGCTTTCATTTTGTATTCTTGCCTGCTCCCGAAGTTTTGTGAATGTTTCTTTTGTCCCTTTTTTTGGTTTAAATGGAAGCGCCAGTGGCAGTTCTGCCATTTTTTCCAGTGTTTCCACGCCCTGGGTCTTAACTTCTTTGATTTGAGAACGGCCCATGCCTGCTAC
>JAEWOM010000254.1 GCA_023399675.1 Bacteroidota bacterium | reverse complement strand
TAATAGGTATCAGCAAGTCTCAGGTTTGCGTCATTTCTGAATTCCGGTTTCGGATTCACCAGATATTCCCGGAAATGATACTGTGCCCTATCAAAATCTTTCGCTTTAAAGAATGCATAGCCCAAATCGTAATGCAGCTGCTGTTTCTCAGGAAAAGTCTCGGCAGTGAGCAACCGTTCGAAACCGGTAATCGCTGCCGGATAATTTCCCTGCTGATAATAGGTCTGTGCGAGCCAGTAATTGGTGCGGTTGTAAAACTCTTTATTCGTATCCGATTTCAGACTCCTTTTAAAATAGCGTTCTGCTTCAGCGAGATTTCCTTTATTAAATTCCTCTGTTCCAAGCAGATAAGAAACTTCCTGATCTATCTTAGTGGTTTCCGGCGTTGGTGTCTGCAGTTTGTCAATCGCTGCGAGCGTCTCTTTATAATCACCGGAATACAGGTAAGACTTAACGAGCAGCCTTCTCATTTCGGCGGTTTTTTCTCCGGAAGGATATTTTGAAATATAGTCCTGTATCACTTTCGGAGCAGCTTCGAACGGGTTTCCGATATCGTAGCTCAACTTCGCATACTGTTCATGTGCCAGTTGCTGAACCGACGAGTCATAAGTCATCTGACTTGCGGAACGGAATGCTGAAAGTGCTTCCTGTTTGCTGTTCGTTAGAAAATATGCATTTCCGAGCTGATAATACGCATTTTGCGACAGCGCAGAATTTGAATTGATCAACTGATTGTAATAGGATACGGCCTCATCATATTTCTGAAGCTGTGCAGCGACGAATCCCATTTCGTAAAGATCGCTTTCGCTTGGGTTGTCTTTGCTTTCCGCAAAAATTTTCAGATGCGGATACGCGGCCTGATAATCCCCTTTCATGAAATAACTCTCGCCGATAATTTTGTGTACCTCCGCTTTATACGCTGTGGAAAGATCTTCATTCAGCAATGCATTTCCTTCGGAAATTGCCTGATCATAATCCTTCTCATTATAGTACATCTGTACATAATAAGGCTGCACCAGTTTTGTAAACTTGGCATTGTTCTTTATAGAATCGAAGTACTGAAACGCCTGTGTATTCTGTCCGTCTGCATAATAGAGATGCCCGAGCATATATGCCACTTCATTTCGGTTTTCTGCACTACCGTTGTCATATGCTTCTTCAAGTGCGCGGATTGCACCCTTGCTGTCGCCCGCCATAAATTTTGCGTAGCCGAGTTTCAGGATATAATCAGTGTTTTCCTCGCGCGACAGATGGACCGGGTTCACTTTTTCGAGCGTCTCCAGTGCTTTGTCAAAATCTTTCTGTACCAGGTAATAGTCGGCCAAACGAAGATTTGCCTGTCCGAAATATGCGGTGTTCGGATATTCTTTGATAAAAGCGGCCAAACCTTCTTCCGCATGATTTTTCTGGAGAATGACACCGATAACATTATCAAAAAACTGAGATGCTTCCTTTTTGGACCGTGACAGCGCTTCGTTGTAGAAATACTGCTGTGCATATTCGTACTGTGAAGCGTTGAAAACCCGGGTTTGATAAAGGTTTTCTGCTAAATTATATTTGTACTGATCGCGGTCGTTAAAATAGTGAGAAAGCTGGGCCTGTGATAATCCGTAAAAGAATACGGCACCGGCCAAAAAGATTTTCTTCGAATTCATTCTGCAGATTTAGAAAAGAATTAATTTATCAACGAAAATATTGAAAACTTATTATACAGACAAGTTTTGAGCTTAATGTTAATTTGTGGATAAGTGTTACAAATGTTTCGATGCCTGATGATTTAGTGGCATATCAGATCACTGAAAAAACCCGACATCGAATTGCCTGAATGTAGAAATCTCACCATTTCACTATCATTTTTCATCAACGAAATACCGAACCTGAATATCACTTTTCCAGCGTTTCATTACATTTGTTATAAATAGAAAACTGATGAACCAACTTTTTCGGCGAAAAAAATACAATGCTGAAGACCAATCAACCAACCTTCACCGCGTTCTCGGAATGTGGGACATCGTTTTTTTCGGACTGGCAGCAATCATCGGAGCCGGAAGTTTTTCAAGTCTGGGCGAAGCGATTTTCCGTGGTGGTCCGGGCGTAATATCCCTGTACATTATTTGCGGATTGGCCTGTGCTTTCACCGCGATGTCTTATGCAGAATTTGCCAGCCGAATTCCGAATGCAGGATCTGCTTATACCTATGCTTATGCGAGTTTCGGCGAGCTTATGGCCTGGATTATCGGATGGGCTCTGATTATGGAATACTCCTTCGGAAATATTTATGTGGCTTTTTCATGGAGCGATTATTTTACGAGTTTTCTCGAAAGACTTGGCTTTCACTTCCCGGATTATCTCTCGACGAGTTACCCCGAAGCGAAAAAAGCAATTGAAAACGGCTCGACAAACAAAGAACTGATCAATGCCTGGAACACAGCTCCATTGCTGGGAAATTTAAAATTCATCCTCGATATTCCGGCACTGCTGATCAATGCGATGATTACGGCACTCGTTTACATCGGCATTAAGGAAAGTAAAAACTTCAATAATCTGCTGGTACTGTTGAAGCTTGCCGTAATTTTTCTGATCATCGGAATCGGCTTTTTTTACATCAATGCCGAAAACTGGACTCCAGTAAACAGTGAAGGCGTAAAAAGCATTATGCCCAACGGTTTTTCCGGCGTCATGGCAGCGGTTTCCGGTGTGTTCTTCGCGTATATCGGATTTGATGCCTTGAGTGTGCTTTCTGAAGAAACGAAAAATCCACAAAGAAATTTACCGCGTGGAATGATCATTGCGCTCGTGCTGAGTACCACCATTTACATCTGTCTGACGCTAATCCTGACCGGCATGGTGGATTACCGCAAATTCGACGGAATCGGCGATCCTCTCGCATTTATTTTTGCACCTGAAAACGGGAATCTGCCCTGGATGGAATTCACGGTGGCGGTAACAGCGATTATTGCTATCACTTCCGTGCTGCTCGTATTTCAAATGGGGCAGCCCAGAATATGGTATGCGATGAGTCGGGACGGTTTACTACCCAAAAAGTTTTCGCATATCAGTGAAAAATATAAAACACCCGGATTTGCTACAGTCATCACCGGAATTGCGGTGGGACTTCCGATTCTGTTTACGGACAAATCATTTATCCTCGATTTCACCAGTATCGGAACCATTTTCGCATTCGTGCTCGTGAATGGCGGGATTCTGCTGATGCCACCCAAAGAAAAAGTGAAAGGGCGCTTCCACATGCCGTTTATCAGCTCGAGATTTGTGTTCCCGCTGCTGTTTTTGAGCGGTGTTTTCGGATTTTACTACTGGCAACCTGAGTTTTTCCATAATCTGATGGACTGGAGTGATCCCGATGACGGCGAATTCCGTATGTCGGTGTTCTTTTTCCTGCTGATCAATGTCGGGCTGATGGTACTTGCTTTCATGAAAAACCTCAATCTCATCCCGCTTCTGGGCTTGAGTTCCTGTCTGTATCTTCTCACTGGAATGACCCACAACAACTGGATCTGGTTCGGGCTCTGGTTCGCGGCAGGACTGCTGATTTACTTCCTGTACGGCAAGAAAAACAGCAAATTGCGGACTGAAAATCAGCCGTAATATATTGCAGCTTTTCGTATCTGCAATCGCAATCAAATAAAAATCCCCGTTGCCATGCAACAGGGATTTGTTTTATTTAATCAGAAAAATCAGAATTTGATTACATCTTTCATTTTCTCGTTTTCTTCCTGTACGAGTTCGTCATCAACCAGGATTTTGCCACTGTGCTCGTCGATAATGATTTTCTTGCGCTGTGCAATTTCCATTTGTTTCTGTGGCGGGATAGTGAAGAAGGAACCTTTAGCAGCACCTCTTTCCAGACCGACAACCGCAAGTCCGGTGTTGGAGTTTTCGCGGATTCTTTGGTAAGAATTCAGCAGACGCTCATCAATTTTTGCAGCGAATTCTTTGGATTTTTCCAGCAGATACTCTTCTTCTTTCTGCGTTTCTGCGATCAGACCTTCAAGTTCTTCCTTCTTGAATTTCAAATGCTCGCGGTATTCGTCGATTTTTGAAACCAGTTCTGAAAGCGTTTCGTTCTTCATTGCGATTTTCGAATCGAACTCGCGGATTCTTTTTTCAGAAAGTTCAATTTCCAGTTCCTGAAATTCGATTTCCTTACCCAGGGCTTCGAATTCTTTGTTGTTGCGAACGTTGTCCTGCTGCGCTTTATATTTGTCAATAAGTGTTTTAGCGTGGTTAATCACCTCGTTTTTTGTGCTGATTTCTGCGTTCTGCTCTTTTATTTCGGTTTCGTATTTTTCAGCTCTTTTCTGTAATCCCTCAATTTCAATTTCAAGGTCTTCCACTTCAATAGGCAGCTCTCCTCTTGTATTGCGGATATCGTCCAGTCGGGAGTCGATAATCTGCAAATCGTACAGCGCTCTCAGCTTTTCCTCAACAGAAATTTCTACGTTTTTCTTTGCCATTTTCTATAAAAAATAATTAACGGGATTAGTATTTACCTCCGATTTTAAGACTGCAAATTTAGGAAATTTTTCCGATAAAATCTCAAATATTTGCTGAACCACAAACTGTTCCGATTCGAAATGACCAATGTCGCAGATGAGCATTTTCCCTTCAGCCTGAAAAAAATCGTGATACTTTACGTCGCCGGTAAGGTAAGCGTCGCAACCTTTGGAAATCGCTGATTTTATGCCCGATGCACCACTGCCGCCGAGAACGCCGACCCTTTTGATTTTTTTACCGCAGAAACCGGAATGTCGAATGATGTGCAGATCAAAACGTTCTTTCACCAAATTCAAAAACTGCTCTTCTTCCATTTCCTTTTCAAAATCACCGAATCTTCCCAGTCCGGCATACTGATTTTCGATATCGAGGCTATAGATCTGATAGGCTACTTCCTCGTACGGATGCGCTTTTTTCATCGCAGCGATGATTCCGCGCTGCCTGTAATTTTCAAAAATAAAATACAGCATGACTTCGTCTGCCTGCTCACGAACCATTTCTTTACCCGTGGTTGGATCGGAACCCGGCAACGGCCTGAACGTTCCGTTTCCTGCAACCTGGAAACTGCATTCGTCGTAAAAACCGATTTGTCCGGCACCTGCTTCAAAAACAGCTTCCCGCACCTGATCTGCGTCCTCTTTCGGCACATACACAATGAGTTGCTGCAGCATTTCTTTCTTCGGCATCAAAATCTGCTGATCAACCAACCCCAGTTCTTCACAGATTCTGTAATTCACGCCAAAATAATCATTATCAAAGGCGGTGTGTATTGCGTAAATGGCGATTTTGTTCTCAATAGCTCTCAAAACCGCTCTTTCAACATAATTTTTTCCGGTTAACGATTTAAGTCCGGAAAAAATAATCGGATGAAAACAGACTATCAAATCCGAACCGCTGTTAATTGCCTCATCTACAACCTGTTCCAATGCATCATGACAAACCAGAATTCCTGAAATATCTCGTTCCGGATTTCCGCAAAGCAGCCCAACATTATCAAAATCTTCAGCCAAAGACAACTGAAACGAATTTTCAATTTCTTTTACGACTTCTTTTAACTTCATTTTTGCTAAGTTTGCATCTAAAGTAGGAATATTTTCTATAATGGAAAGCCACGGACAACACGCCATAGAGAAGGAAAACAACTTCGTTGCGGAGCGCAAAAAGTGGAAGCGTCAGCTCTTCAGGATCATCTACCGGGCCGACACGCCGCTTGGTAAAATATTTGACGTCAGCCTGCTGGTTCTTATTTTTCTAAGCACCTTCATCGTTATGATGGAAAGTGTGCCGTCTTTTGACCTGAAATACCACACTGTTTTTGTGGTTCTGGAAATCATTATCTCAGTCATTTTCACGATTGAATATGTATTAAGAATCATTACCATACGCAATAAGAAGGACTATATCTTCAGTTTTTTCGGGATTATCGATCTCCTGGCAATTGTTCCGTTTTACCTGAGTCTCTTCTTCCCGGTTACCAAATTTTTCCTGATCATCCGTATGCTCAGAATGCTCAGAATTTTCCGGATTCTGAATCTGCTGGATTTCATGAACGACGGTTACCTCATCGTAAAAGCCTTGAAAAACAGCTCCCGAAAAATCTATATTTTCCTGCTGTTTCTGATGATTTTCAATGTCATTGTCGGTTCCATGATGTATATGGTGGAAGGAC
>JAEWOM010000224.1 GCA_023399675.1 Bacteroidota bacterium | reverse complement strand
TTCCCGTTCGAAATTGATTCACAGCAGTTCGAGGATGCCAAAGTTGACTGGCGGAAAGACGGGGTAAACATTCTGCACGACTGGGTTCTCACCGAATTGCCCGAAGATATTACCGCTAAAATCCATCAGTTGCTCGATGTTTATAATGTAGATTATGGCGCGATTGACATGATTCTCGAGCCGGACGGAACTTATTATTTTATCGAGATTAACGGTGCGGGAGAGTTCTTTTGGCTCGATAATCTTACCGATGGAAATAAGATCTCCAAAGCGATTGCCGATTTACTTTGCGGAAAAGTGGAACGCAGAGAAAATACTTTATTTAAATAAAGATAAGTGGGAAAAACCGTTTATTACAGACAGCTCGATTCTATGGACTGTGGCCCTGCATGTCTTCGAATTGTCTGTAAATATTTCGGCAAAGAATTTTCCGCAGATTATCTGAGAAACCTGACGCAGCAGTCGCGGACAGGTGTGAGTTTTCACGATTTGATTCGGGCATCTGAAGAACTCGGTTTCGAAAGCATGGCTGTGGAAGTTCCGTTCGAAAAACTCATGCAGGAAGCACCAAAACCCTGCATTCTGCATTGGCGAAAAGAACATTTTGTGGTGCTGGTTCCACAAAGCGGAGGTAATAAAATCACCATTGCTGATCCGGAATTCGGAAAACTCGAACTCTCTGAAGCGGAATTCAGAAATCACTGGTTGGAAGAAGACGGATTGGGAAGGGCATTATTGCTGAATCCGACCCCGGATTTTTATACGAAAAAGGAAGTAAAAAATAAAAGCGGCTTTCATTTTCTGTTCAAATATCTGAAACCGTACCGTAAATCACTGATCTGGGTTTCGCTCACTTTACTCATTACCAGTCTGATCACGCTCGTTTTTCCTTTCCTTACGCAGAATTTGGTTGATAAAGGAATCAATAACAGCGACAAAAACCTCGTCGTTCTCATCATACTTTCGCAGATTGTCCTGTTTCTGGGCAACAGTTTTATGGATCTAGTCCGCAGTTGGATTATGCTGAAAGTGAATACGGAAGTAAACATCAAGCTGATCAGCGACTTCATCGATAAACTGATTAAACTTCCCGTTGCTTACTTCGATTCCAAGAAGGTCGGGGATATTCAGCAGCGGATTCTCGATCATCACCGCATCAGTTCGTTCCTCTCGACCAACACACTGTCAATATTCTTCTCTTTTATCAATCTCCTCGTTTTTTCGGTGGTTTTGGCCACTTACGATTTGTTGATTTTGCTCATTTTCTTTGTGCTGAGTTTTATGGCGATTGGCTGGATACTGCTTTTTTTGAAGAAACGCAAAGTCCTGGATCAGAAAGAATTTATCTTAAACAGTAAGAACCAGAATATTCTGAATGAGATGATTGCCGGAATGGCGGAAATAAAAATCAATCAGTCGGAGAATTTTCAGCGCACCAAATGGGAAGATCTGCAGCAGGAACTTTTTCAGCGGAATAAAAAACTGCTGATTCTTACGCAGTATCAAATGATTGGCTCGGGTTTTATTTCACAACTTAAAAATATCCTGATTTCCGGTGTCTCGGCATTTGCAGTTATTGACGGTGATCTGACTCTCGGAATGATGCTTGCCATCAGTTTTATTGTGGGGCAGATGAACTCACCGTTTGATCAGTTGCTGTATTTTATCCAGATTACGCAGGATGCCGGCTTAAGTTTGGAAAGAATTGCAGAAGTACACAGCAAGCCGATTGAAAAAGTTGAATCAAACCATCAGCATACCGATTTTACCGAAGATATTGTCATTGAAAACCTCGATTTTGGTTATGGTGATTTCAAAATTCTGAAAAACCTGAACGCAAGAATTCCTGCCGGAAAAGTTACGGCACTCGTTGGTGAAAGTGGCAGCGGCAAAACGACGCTGTTCAAACTTTTGCTGCGTTTTTACGAACCGGATATGGGGCGGATCATGCTCGGAAATCAGAAACTTTCAGAAATTCCGCTGCACAATTGGCGCGACGCCACGGGAACGGTAATGCAGGAAGGCTATATTTTCTCGGAAAGCATTCAGAAAAACATTACGCTGCAGGTGGAAAATGCCGATGAAGACAGACTCAACTATGCCTTGAAAGTTGCGAATCTCGAGTCTCTCGTTTCATCTCTGCCTTTGGGAATTCAGACCGAAATTGGGAATAATGGAATCAGCCTGAGTACAGGTCAGAAGCAGCGCGTTCTCATTGCTCGGGCAGTTTATAAAGATCCCGGTTTTTTCCTGCTCGACGAAGCGACCAGTGCTCTGGATGCAAGAAATGAAAGGGAAATAATGCAGAATCTGTTTTCGTTTTTCCGTAACAGAACAGTTCTTATTGTTGCGCACAGATTAAGTACCATCAGAAATGCCGATCAGATTCTTGTAATGCACGACGGTGAAATAGCAGAACATGGTACGCACGACGAGCTGCTGCAAAAACAGGGCGTTTACTTTAATCTGGTTAACAATCAGTTAATGTAATCCCCGGCATTTTCCGTATACGTTTTTTCTTGGCGGACAGCCTTTTCTGTGTTAAGTAAGTTTAACATTAACTTAAATTTTACGAAATACCTCATGGAGCACTTATTAATAATTTTGCAAAAATTAATTCTTAAGTAAGATGAGAAGATTGGTATGTTCGGTGTTGTTGTGTGCAGGCATGATGGCATTTGCACAGACGGGAACTGTAACAGGCCGTATTAACGACCAGAACGAAATCGCACTTCCCGGTGCAAAAATTATTCTTAATCCAGGTAATATTTACACGGTTTCCGATGCAGACGGGAACTATGTTTTCCTGAATGTTCCTGCCGGAAATTACACAATGACCGTTGATTATATCGGGTTTGGTTCCTCCACCTACGATGTATCGGTTTCTGATTCCGGAAGTATTACGCAGAATATCATTCTCGATCCGAGAACCATTCAGATGCAGACGGTGAACATTATTGGTGCCGGACGTCAGAGTCAGGCCAGAGCACTGAACACACAGAAGAACAACCCGAATATTACAAACGTTGTTTCTTCGGACCAGATCGGTAAGTTTCCGGATGCAAATATCGGAGATGCCCTGAAAAGAATTCCGGGGATTACCATGCAGAACGACCAGGGTGAAGCCAGAAATATCATTGTAAGAGGTTTGGCTTCTGAGCTGAACTCCGTGACACTGAACGGTAACAGAATTCCGTCTGCGGAAGGAGATAACCGTAAAGTTCAGATGGACTTGATTCCTTCAGATATGATTCAGCTGATTGAAGTAAACAAAACACTGACGTCGGATATGGACGGTGATGCGATCGGAGGTTCCGTTGAACTGAAAACACGTACTGCCCCAAACAAACAGAGAATTTCCCTGACTACAGGTTCCGGATACAACGGTATCCGCGACAAGTTTGCTTTCCAGAATTCCTTTATGTACGGAAATCGTTTTGCCAACGGAAAAATAGGGTTGGTTCTGAACGGCTCCTATAATTACAACGATTTCGGTTCCGATAATGTGGAAGGGATCTGGATAAAGGATGACGACGGAAACATTTACATGGAAGAAATGGACATCCGGAAATACGATGTGAAGCGTGAACGGAAAAGTATCGGCGCGAACCTCGATTTTAAATTGAGCGATAAACACCGGTTAAATCTGAACGCATTATACAACTGGCGTGATGACTGGGAAAACCGTTACAGACTGCGTTATACAGATATTGAAAGAAATGCCGACGGTACATATACTGCAGAAATTCGCAGCCAGACCAAAGGCGGAATCAACGATAATCTCAACAAGGGAGCAAGACTGGAACGTCAGATTATGCAGAATTATTCCATCGGCGGTGATCACATTCTTGGAAGCGCCATTGATATGGATTGGGGCGTTTCGTATTCGAAAGCAGAAGAGCAGAGGCCGAACGAAAGATACATCGATTACCGCGTAAAAGATGTTAATTTCAACGGAAATTTTGCAGATACCCGTTTCCCTTACATGAAAGCCATTACCGATCCTTCACTGGATGAGTATGAACTGAGAGAAATTACCGATCAGCAGGGAAATACTGCCGAAGATGAAATTACGGCAAAACTGAATTTCAGATTCCCGCTTTCCATCATTGAAGGTCAGAAAGGCCGCTTAAGAGTCGGTGGTAAAGCAAGACTGAAATCGAAAGACCGTGTAAACGATTTCTACGAGTATGAGCCGACAGGCGGTTTCATGGACAATATGTCGCAGGCAGGTCCCGTTTTCTGGGGTGGTGAAAACTGGAATCCAAATTCCAATTACGTACCGGGACATTTTGCAGGTGCACCGTTCCTTGCAGGCCTCGATCTGAACAATGCCTCACTTTTTGATAAGAGCCAGCTTCCGGAAGAATTTTTAGCGTTGAATTATGAAGCTAAGGAAAACATCTATGCAGGTTATGTAAGATGGGACCAGAATTTCTCAGATAATTTCTCCGTTATTCTGGGTGCCAGAATTGAAAATACAGAGACAAAATACACCGGAAATATTATTGAAGACGAAGATTCTTTCGAAGGAAACAGAACGGTAGAAAACAACTACACGAACATCCTTCCGAGCGCTGCGCTGAAATATACGCCGGTTCGCAATCTGGTACTTCGTGCAGCATTCTCCACAGCGATTGCAAGACCGAACTATTATCAGCTGTCGCCATTCATCAGCGTAATTCCGGATGATAACGATGTTTCTGCAGGTAACCCGAATCTGAAAGCAACCTATGCATACAACTATGATTTCATGGGTGAATATTACTTCAAAAATGTGGGAATTTTCTCTGCGGGAGCTTTCTACAAAAAACTGAACGATTTCATCTACGTGTACCGCGACGGAACGTACAGTGCTGACAAATTTGCACAGGATTTCCCTGGAGTTCCGAATAATCTGAATCCTGGTGAAAATTATACATTCACTACAACCAGAAACGGTGAAACTGTTGATGTTTACGGTTTTGAAGTGGCATTACAGCGCCAGCTGGATTTCCTTCCGGGATTTGCGAAAAACTTCAATGCGTATGTGAATTATACCTTTACCAAGTCAGAAGCGAAAGGAATTTATAATGCTGATGGTGAAATGAGAACAGGTCTGACGCTTCCGGGTACTGCGC
>JAEWOM010000201.1 GCA_023399675.1 Bacteroidota bacterium | reverse complement strand
CTCCACAGGAGGGGAATCACAGCAATTTCTCATCCACCAGATTCGGCAGCGTCACTTTCAGATTCGGTTCGGCTTCCATCGCACGTTTGATGGCGAAAATAGCGCCTTCATTTCTTGCCCAACTTTTGCGGGAAATTCCGTTATTAACGTCCCAGAACAGCATTGATTTCAGTCTTCGGTCGGCATCATCACTTCCATCTAACAACATTCCGAAACCGCCGTTGATCACTTCTCCCCAACCGACACCGCCACCGTTGTGAATGGACACCCAGGTTGCACCACGGAAACTGTCTCCGATCACATTGTGAATGGCCATATCAGCCGTAAATCTTGATCCGTCGTAAATGTTTGAAGTTTCGCGGTAAGGTGAATCCGTTCCGGAAACATCGTGATGGTCACGGCCCAAAACCACCGGACCGATTTCTCCATTCTTAATGGCTTTGTTAAAAGCTTCGGCAATTTTCATTCGTCCTTCGGCATCGGCATAAAGGATTCTTGCCTGTGAACCAACGACCAGTCTGTTTTCCTGCGCGCCTTTTATCCACTGAATATTGTCGGCCATCTGCTGCTGAATTTCTGAAGGAGAATTTTTCATCATTTCCTCCAGAATTTTGCAGGCAATGTCATCGGTTTTCTGCAAATCTTCCGGTTTGCCGCTGGTGCAAACCCAACGGAATGGCCCGAAACCATAGTCGAAACACATTGGTCCCATAATATCCTGAACGTAACTTGGATATTTGAATTCTCTTCCCAAAGTCGGTTTTTCTGCCAGAACATCAGCTCCGGCACGACTTGCCTCAAGCAAAAATGCATTTCCGTAATCGAAGAAATAAGTGCCGTTCGCCGTATGTTTTTTGATCGCCGCAGCATGTCTTCTTAATGATTCCTGAACTTTTTCTTTGAACAGTTCCGGGTTGTCAGACATCATCATATTGGACTCTACAAAAGAAATTCCGGCAGGATAATAACCGCCTGCCCACGGATTGTGGAGCGACGTCTGGTCAGAACCGATATCGATTTTCAGTCCGGCTTCAGCAAATTGCTCCCAGACATCCACCACGTTTCCGAGATACGCCAAAGAAACCGTTTCACCATTTTGCTGCGCAGTTTTTACTCTTTCCACCAACTCATCCATATTCTCGTGGATTTCATCAATCCATTTCTGGTCGTGACGGATTTTGGTGATTTTCGGATTCACTTCGGCACAAACGGTAACACAGCCTGCGATATTTCCTGCTTTTGGCTGTGCGCCCGACATTCCGCCCAAACCTGAAGTCACAAACAGCCCGCCTTTTGGTGATTTATTGATTTTTCTGAAGGCATTCAGCACCGTAATCGTCGTCCCGTGCACTATTCCCTGCGGACCGATGTACATATAACTTCCTGCGGTCATCTGTCCGTACTGCGTCACGCCCAATGCATTGAATTTTTCCCAGTCGTCCGGTTTGGAGTAATTCGGAATCATCATTACATTCGTTACTACAACTCTCGGTGCATCTTTATGCGAAGGAAACAGTCCCATCGGATGACCTGAATACATCACTAAGGTCTGCTCATCAGACATTTCCGAAAGGTATTTCATCGTCAGAAGATATTGCGCCCAATTGCTGAACACACCGCCATTTCCTCCATAGGTAATCAGTTCGTGCGGATGCTGTGCCACGGCGTAATCCAGGTTATTCTGAATCATCAGCATAATGGCTTTTGCCTGCTCGGATTTTCCGGGATATTCTGAAATCGGGCGTGCTTTCATCTCATAATCCGGACGGAATCGGTACATATAAATTCTGCCATACTCTTCCAGTTCCTTTCTGAATTCTTCAATCAGTTCAGCGTGAAACTTCGGCTCGAAATAGCGCAAAGCATTTCTGATTGCCAGTTTTTTCTCTTCGTCCGTGAGGATTTCCTTGCGCTTCGGTGCGTGGTTGATTTGTGGTTCGAAAGGTATTGGCTGCGGAAGTTCGCTCGGAATTCCCTGTCTGATCTGTGCCTGGAATGTCATTTAGTCTGTTTTGTAGGTCCAGCTACAAATTTAACCAAAACAGATTCTACCAAAAGAATTTGACCGGAATAAAAAAATCCCGGAAGAATTTTTCGTGATAATATATTTACTGGTTTGATCACCTTTCAGAAAGGACAGCGCCTTTCCCAGGTTTTGGCGTTGGTCGGCATATTTTATGTCGAGATCATTGATTATTTAATACAAAAAAAATGTATCAAATAACTAATCTTCAGTATGTTGCGGAAATACAAGTGGGAAATTTCATATCTAAAAATTAGTCTAAACCTTTTCAAACACAATTTCCGGATTGATTTCCCGAATTTTTTCGATAAACAGCTGTTCGTTTTCGGGAGTGATATAGAGATCGTCTTTGTATTTCGCAAAGATTATGAGTCCTTTTGTCGCAGTACCGTATTTGTGAAAACCGCTCCACATGGTTTCTCCCTTGCGGATTTTAGTGATTTTATTAATATCTGCCTTGTACCAGGTGAAAAATTTGTGAACAATGAGGTGATTGTTTTCAATAACAATCCGGAGTTTCCAGGAAGAAATTATGGCCAAAAAAATAATTGAGCATAGAGAAAATATCGCTGTGAACAAAACGTCTTCCGTTTCTAAAAATAACAAAATTAAAGATATTCCTAATACGGTAATAATTAAAATAAACAGGATTATGAAAATAAGATCAGGCTTTTTGGTTTTAAAAACTGTTTTGTCCATCTAAACTGCTGTGAATTGTTACTGGTTTCCGGATTTACACTTGAAATTGATCATTGAATTACACAAAGTTGTTTAAAATACAAAAATTTCCGCAGCGCTGCAATCTGATTTTTTACAAATCTGGCAGTAAATTTTTTGAGGTGATTTTGATTCCGAAATACTCATTTGATTAAAAATACCTGAAAAAGGGTATAGTTTGGTTTTATGATAATTTCGACCTTGCGATAAAATAAATACCATGAAAAATACGATATTATCCCTCTGTACAGCGACTGTTCTTGTTTGCACAGCATGTACCAAAAATGTAGCGGTGGACGAGGAGAAAAAACCGATTGCCGAAAAAGATACAGCCGAAATGATTGAATACGGAAAGTATCTGGTGACCATCACCGGCTGTAACGACTGCCACACACCGAAGCGGATGGGACCAAGAGGTCCGGAACTGGTCATTGAGCAGTTACTGTCAGGATATCAGGCAAACAGACCTGTAGCACAGTTTGACGAAGGGAAGGCAAAGCAGGGATTCGCACAAATGAATGAAGATATGACGGCTGCTGCAGGGCCATGGGGAATTTCTTTCGCTGCGAACCTCACACCCCACGAAACGGGGATAGGGAACTGGACTTTCGAACAGTTTAAGAAAGCACTTACCGAGGGAAAAGCCAAAGGCATGGACAACGGCAGAATGCTTTTGCCACCAATGCCCTGGTTCAACTATGCTGAAATGAAGGATGAAGACGCCGAAGCTATTTTCGTCTATCTGCAGTCACTGAAACCTGTTGAAAATGTGGTTCCTGCGCCAGTTCAGTTTAAGTAATAAAAATCCGCTCAAATGAGCGGATTTTGTCATTCTTCAGGATCAACTGAGTTTCTGTTATTTTCCGGAACATCGTTACTAATTATAAATACCAATTCCATTTTCGAATTTCAGTTGGGCAAATTTTGGACGACTGTAGAATTTTTCTCACTTTGCAACCTAATGAGAATCACTACTTCACCAAAAACAATGAGGTAATAGTATCGGTCACTTCCTAAAAATTCACATCAAATTATTTTTAAATTCAAGTTTTAAAGATTTCTTACATCTCAAAAAAACATCAGTGAGCCAATCAAGAGAAGTCCGATATAGACATATTGTTTAAATTTCTCATCTTTCAAACGGTGGTTAATGATCCTTCCTAAAAGAATCGCAGGAAACATAACCGGAACTGAGTACAGAAAATAACGCGTGACTTCCCATGTCCATAATCCCTGCCATAGAAACCCCAATAAAGCCACAGAACTTACCGGCAGAAAATATACCTGTAACGTTGCTCTAAAATGTTTTGCCGACCAATTCATCAAATTCCCATACACAACCAAAGGAGGTCCGTTTGCAGAAAAAGCACCTCCGAAAACTCCTGACAGAAATCCACAAATAAATAACCATAAACGATGATTTCTGCGAATGATAATTTTTCTTTTCGAAAGAATACTGTACAGTGAATAGCCTACAATAATCAGTCCCAGAACATATTTTAAAAAATCTCTGTCTGCATACACAATCAGGAGCAAACCAAAAGGTATTCCCAGAATTGCATAAATAATAAGCCATTTTACACTTGAGAATTGAATATGATTCTTATCCTGAACTACGACAACTGCTGCAATAAACACAGACATCAGCAGAGATAAAGGCACTGTTACTTCAATAGGGAGATAAAATATAAGAAGCGGAACCGCAATAAGAGATTCGCCGAAACCAAAAGCAGAACGCACCAACGCAGAAAAAAACATTACTGACAAAACATACCAAGTAAGCGGCTCCATCAAGATTTTATATAGTTACAAGATAAAGTAAATTAACACCTCAAACAAATCCACATCAAAAAAGAAAGGTACGGAAGTTGCGGCACAGAAATCAAAAAATTAAGATAAAATGAAAATAATACCACTGTTTGCCGCTATGTTTTTATTTACCGGCTGCAAGAAAGAAATAACCGCAGACAATACTTTTTCAAAAGATTCCACAGCTATTATTGACCAAACTACTGTAGAGATAGACAGTTCAGCAACTCCACCGACCAATTACGGTGATGAAGGAAGACTGTACGCTTCAGCGGACGGAAAAACAAAATTTCGTATTCTTTCCGAAGATCTGAAAGAAGAAACACTGAATTTTCGTGACGAAAATTCCGGAGTTATTTATGAAATGAAACAGGTAAATTCTGCAAGTGGTTCTAAATACGAAGACGCTAATGGAAATTTCATCTGGTTTAAGGGTAAAGAATTTACGTTTGGAAAAGGAGAAACAAATGTATCATCCGGTAGCTTAGAAAAATAAAAACAAAAAAGCGGGACTCTTTACAGTCCCGCTTTTTTTATTTAGAGAAATTTTTAATCAACTTCATCTGTCAGTTCATTTTTGTGATTTTCCCAGGCATCCTGATAATCTTTTTCAGAATTTTCCCATTCTTCAGGCGGGCAGTTTTCTTTTGCTCGCGTCATGAATTCTTCACGGTTAGCCTCGAGCTTTTTAGAGCGCATTTCCGCTACATAATCCTGAGCCATTTTATTCGGCTTGGAATCCAGATTGGGGTTATGTGCCATGTTTTTTTCGATGTTGTCGAAATTTTGTGATTTTTTGAAATTATTGCTGTCCATAATATGATTTTTTATGAGGTTTAATTGAGATCATCCGGCGTTTCCAGGTCTTCATGATTATCGCCGCCGAGACTCCAGTAATTATTTTCTTCGTCTTCGGAACCGATGCGCTGCTGATCATTATCCAGTTCAGAACCCGGTACATCGAGATTGTTTTCCATTTCTTCGCTGGTATCATGCAGATATTCCGGCGCTTCTTCAGAATCGATTGAGATATGCGGAACCTGATTGTAAATGTCTTCTTCCTTTGGGTAGTCCAGCCTGTCGAGGTTCTCGTCCTGAACTTTTTTCGAATCTCCGTTGTTCATTTTCTTCTATTTTTAATAGAAGACATCAATAATTTTGCCGTGTAGACGGCAGTGGGAAATATTGGAAAAGATTGCAGAGACTTTGAAAGAATTTGGATCTATTCAATATTTATCATTAAAAAAAGTAAGATTGCTGATCATTTTTTGTAAAAAAAACTTACTTTCACTGTAATTATTAAAATCAAAACATTGAAAAGAGAATTATCCGGATGGTTCAGTCCATCCCTACAGAAGGTAA
This sequence comes from Bacteroidota bacterium, assembly GCA_023399675.1. GTDB lineage: Bacteria > Bacteroidota > Bacteroidia > Flavobacteriales > Weeksellaceae > JAEWOS01. The sequence continues at coordinate 2,481 of JAEWOM010000201.1, read as the reverse complement.
TGCCGATTGTAAGTTACGGGCATTACGGTTTCGCACTTTTACTTGTTCCCACAGCAGCGGCTGATTACCTGGAATATGAACGTTTTTTATTGATTGATGTTCTGAAGCCTTACATCGAAGCGGGGAAACTGCGCGTTTTTTCTGTGAACAGCATCAATAGTGAAAGCTGGATGAACAAAAACATGCTGGGCGAACATAAAGGCATCCGCCACAATCAGTTCAATCAGTATATTTTTAATGAAGTGATTCCGTTTATCCGAAACTCGACTTCACAGGAAACGCCGGTCATCTCGTGCGGTGCATCATTGGGAGCCTTGCACAGCATGAATTTGTTCCTGAAGCGTCCTGATTTAATCAATGGTGTAATTGCGATGAGTGGTGTGTACAATCTTTCCTCCTATTCATCGGGGTTTTACGATGAGCAGGTGTATTTTAATTCACCCTGTCACTATCTGCCGAATCTTCATGATGAAAACATCCTGAACCATATCCGGAAAAGTTCTCATATTCATATTTTAACCGGATCAGGAAGCTATGAAGATCCTGATGCAAGCCGAGATTTAAGTGGATTGCTGTCGGCAAAAGGTATATCGCACGATCTGGATGTTTGGGACGGACAATGGACGCACGACTGGCCGACGTGGAGAGCGATGCTGCCGATTGTTCTGGAGCACCGCTTTGGACTATAGGTTGGACCCTGCAATCTAAAAAAATCACTTCAGCATTTTTCTGAAGTGATTTTTTGTTTTAATGTTTACTTTGCGGTGTTGCCGAGCATCGGAACAAACTTGTAGGCCCCGAATTTCTCTTTTTCGAATTCTGTCGGAGATATTCTGGTGAACCTGAACAGATCCTGTTCATCTGTTTTTCCGAGTGGGATGACCATTTTACCGCCGACTTTCAGTTGTTTGAGCAATTCGCCCGGCAAATGTTCAGCACCGCAGGTTACAATTATTTTATCGAATGGTGCAAAAGTGGGCAGTCCGGCAAAACCGTCACCGAAACTCTGGAATTTCGGCCTGATATTCAGTTCGCGGAATTTCTTTTTGGAAAAATCGAAGAGGTCTTTCTGCCTTTCAACGGTGTAAACCATCGCATTCATTGCCAGCAGAACCGCTGTCTGGTAACCGCATCCCGTTCCTATTTCGAGAATTTTTTCACCGGGGTTCACCTGCAGAAGTTCGGTCTGTTCAGCAACGGTTGAAGGATGTGAAATCGTTTGATGGGCTGCAATGGGAAAAGCGCGGTCTTCGTATGCAAAATCCTCAAAAATGCTTTCAATGAAAAGATGGCGGGGCACAGTGTTCATGGCCTTGAGAACTTCTTCATCGGTAATCCCGACCCTTTCGCGGAGATAATCAACTAAAATTCTGCGTTTCCCTTTATGTACAAACGTGTCCTGCATGTCACAAAAATAGCCATTCAACTTCAAAAAGGAAAACATTTACGCTTTAAAGTGCTGCGAATGATTTTTTTTGTCAACGCGGCGTATTATACAAACTTTTATTTTTGTGCGACTGAATTATTACCTTTACCAAAATCAAAATTTATGATTAAGGCTGGACTGGTAGGCGCCGGACATCTGGGAAAAATACATCTGAAACTGCTGCAGCAATCGGACCGTTACGATTTAGTAGGATTTTATGATGCGGATGCAGAAAATGGTAAAAAACTCGAAGAGGAATTCGGGTATCGGTATTTTGAAAATTTCGATGACTTACTCGCAGAAGTTGAAATGCTCGACATCGTTACACCGACCCTTTTTCATTACGAATATGCGCTTAAAGCCATTAATAACCGCAAACATTTCTTTATAGAAAAACCGGTGACGCAAACGTTGCAGCAGGCCGAAGAAATTCTCTACAAGTGCCGTGAATACGGTATAAAAGCGCAAGTCGGTCATGTTGAGCGGTATAATCCGGCATTTATTGCCACCAAAGAATACATTAAAAATCCGATGTTCATCGAGATTCACAGGCTGGCCGAATTCAACCCGCGCGGAACCGACGTTTCTGTTGTGCTGGATCTGATGATTCATGATCTGGATATTTTGCTGAGTCTCGTAAAATCAAAGGTAAAACAGATTCATGCGTCCGGAGTTTGTGTGGTTTCGAAAACGCCGGACATCTGTAATGCGAGGATTGAATTTGAAAACGGATGTGTGGCAAACCTCACGACCTCAAGGATTTCAATGAAGGCCATGCGCAAATCAAGGTTTTTTCAGCAGGACGCCTATATTTCTGTGGATTTCCTGGAGAAAAAAGCCGAAGTCATCCGCATGAAGGAAGCACCGGAAGAAGCTACACCTTTCGACATGATTATTGAAAATGCAGACGGAGAAAAAAATCAGATTTTGTTTGAATATCCCGATATACAGCCCAATAACGCAATTTTAGACGAGTTGAATTCTTTTGCTGATGCAATCCGGCAGGATAAAAACGTGGAGGTGTCACTGGAAGATGGCACGGAAGCGCTCAAAAT
>JAEWOM010000189.1 GCA_023399675.1 Bacteroidota bacterium | reverse complement strand
CCGGGTACAAACCGCCGTTTCAGAACCCTACAAAACCATTTTTGAAAAAGTTCATTCGGTGATGAATTCTCATGTGGACGACGGCACTGAACCGTTGGCTGTTGCGGTCTATATTGAAAAACTTCTTCAGCGCGACCGTTGGAAAGCCCATTATTATTTCGGGAAACTGGGACAGAAAGCGGGAGTTCCGCTGAAATGGCTGCTTCCGCAGAATTTCTACGAAAAACTGATGAAAAAATATAATAAACTGGATTAGAGGCAGTTTTTATTTTGATGAGCAAATCCAAAAAGCCTGACCGATCAAAGAATTATTCTCTGCAAACCGTGGATTTCAGAAATCTGTCTGTACACGTATTGCTTGCCATATTGCTCACCGTTTTCAGCAGCAGATTAGCTGCACAGCACGAATATATCTTGATCGACACACAAACCAACAGCCGTTTCGTTAAAAAAGATTCGCTTTCGGCTGCAAAATTCCTGGATTCTCTTTCTCAAAACAATTATTACTTCACCAAACTCCTCGATGTTCGCCGCGAAGGAAACTCCACGCAGATTTTCTTCGATAAAGGACCGAATTATAATCAGGGATACATCAAAATGTCGGATTCGCTTGCAAGATCGATCAATTCCGGTGCTGAAATTTATTCCAAAAATATAGACTCCCTTAAAAAAGAAATCAATAAAAAATACATGAGTCAGGGCTATTCATTTAACCGAGTAAAATCAAAATACCTGGGAATGAAAGCCGGAAATCCGTACATTGAAATCTCGGTAAGTCCGGAAAAGCAGCGAAAAATCGACGCGTTTGTTGTAAGAGGCTATGAAAAAGTACCCAAACGGTTCATCAAAAATCTCGAGCGTGAATACCGCGGCAATACCTATGGCGACAAAACTTTGCTGGCAATAAACAACACGCTGAAAAACCACCAGTTCATGACACTGGAGCGGCCGCCACAGACTTTGTTCACGCGGGACTCAACACAAATTTATCTGTTCCTTCAGAAAAAGAAAGTCAATTCATTTGATGGAATGATCGGTTTCGGGAATGACAAAAGCGAAAAATTCACGTTTAACGGAACGCTAAACCTGCAGTTCCGCAATATGTTCAACGGTTTTGAAAGTATCGGACTTTACTGGCAGAGAAACCCCGACAAAGGGCAGACTTTCGATCTGAATTTCGATATACCGTATATGCTGCAGTCGAACGTGGGAATGAATATGAATATGAATATCTTCCGGCAGGATTCCACTTTTGCAAATGTAAAAATGGTTCCCGCAGTGTATTACAATATGAGCAGCAGGCAAAGAATCGGTTTGCGCGGAACGTTTGAAACATCCACGATTCTGGATTCACTCTACGTTCAGGGAAAAGATTACAGTAAAAAAGGAATCGGTCTCTGGTACGATTATGCCGAGCCGACAGAAGTAGAACTTTTTCTGCACCGCATGAAAATTCGTGCTGAAGCAGACATGCTTTCAACCAATTACACAAAAGAAGATATCACGGCTTCGCAAATGCGGTATTATCTGTTTGTTGAACGTAATGTCGCTCTTCGCGGCAACCACTGGCTTAACCTCAAAGGCGAAACAGCCCTTCTTAGTTCTAAAAATGACCTTACGGTGAATGAGTTGCACAGATTCGGAGGATGGAATTCAATGCGGGGATTCAATGAAAATTCACTCCTCGCTGATTTTTATTTCTACGGGAATGCCGAATACCGTTATTTAGTAAATCAACAGGCATTTTTCGATGTTTTTCTGCAGTATGGTCAACTGACAAATAAAGCGCTCGGCGTTCAGCCCAAACTGTACAGTTTCGGTTTGGGATTCAATTTCTTCCTGCCGATCGGACTCATGAGTTTTCAAATCTCAAACGGCAGCGAATTCGGGAATCAGATCAGGTTTGGCGATACGAAAATTCATTGGGGAATTTTGACGAGATTCTGATATTCTTCAATATTCCAATTTTCGCAAAAAATCATCTGCGATTAGTTTCTTTGGATAAAATCTGTACATTTGCACATATTTCAGAAAAGGGAATCGCGTGTAATTCGTGAGCTGTCCCCGCAACTGTAAATCACATCGAAGTTTGAAGACTGAAGACTGAAGTCGGAAGTTTCATTCTTTGAAAATATTTTTTCTGCAAAAAGCCACTGAAATTTTCGGGAAGGCGCAGAAAAAGTGAAAGTCAGGAGACCTTGCTGAAACTAAAACTTTTAAAGCTTTCGGAGGAAAGGCCTGATTTATGAAGACTTCTTATATTTCTTTCGCAGTTTTTCTGCTTTTATCTTCGCTGGTTCCGGCTCAGGAGCAGATCATCGACACTGTTTACCTTTTCGACAGGCACATTTCTGAAGCAAAAAAAACGCAGCAGGTCTACCGTATCTCCACTTCTGATATTCAGAAGAATGCAACCAATCTGTCGGAAACTTTAAGATTTCAAACTCCGGTTTATGTTAAAGAAAATGGTCGTGGTGCAGCTTCTTCACCATCTTTTCGCGGAACTACGGCACAGCAAACTTCTTTTTTGTGGAACGGGATTCCGGTAAACTCGATGTTTTTGGGACAGGCCGACATTAATAATTTGTCACTTCTCAATTACGACAATATTGAAGTGAAATCCGGCGGTGGAAGTGTGATGTACGGAAGTGCTGCCATTGGCGGAACCATTCATCTCAACAATCAGATCGGTTTTAACAAAGGATTTCAGGGAAGATTTTTCGCTGAATATGGTTCATTCGAAACCCTGAATACATCGTTAAAAACATCTTACAGCAACGAAAAATTTGCCGCGGTTTTCTCGGCCGGATTTTCTAAAAGTAAAAATGATTACGAAGTACCGCAAAAAAACTACATCAACCATAACGGGGAGTACAGCAATCAGACCTTCAACCTGAGTACCGCATATCGCTTTAATGACAGTAACCAAATTTACTGGCATACGCAGCAATTCTTTGGCAATCAGCATTATCCGATTTTCGAAATTCAGCAAACCAAAACCAAATACCTTAGTGACAGCTTCCGAAGTTTGATGACGTGGAAAAATTCCGGTGAAAACTATCAGAATCAGCTGAATGCTGCATTTTTGAAAGAAGCCTGGTCCTATTTCCCAAACATCAATCAGCCGAAAGAAAGTGGCGGAAACGGAAAAACTTTTCTTTTGAAAAACGATTTCGAATATTCGTTGCCGAAAAACTTTAAGCTGAATTTTATTGCACAGGCATTACAGGAAAACGGCGACGGTTACCAAAGTGGCATTCTGTATGCCAATAGATGGGCAGGCTCTGCTGCGGCACTTATTAAATATGAAAGAGAAAAAATTTATCTGGAGGCTGGTGCAAAAAAGGAATTTGTGGAACGTATTCAAGCGCCTTTTCTTTATTCATTGGGAGGAAACTATAAATTCAGTTCAGCCTTTCTCATCAAATTTAAGGCCTCGAAAAATTTCAGATACCCGTCTTTCAATGATTTATATTGGCAACCGGGAGGCAATCTGGATCTGAAACCAGAGACTTCTTACCAGGCGGAAATTACGCCGGAATTTTCTTTTAAAAATTTCAAAATCTCTGTGGCGCCGTACTACAACCATATTTACGATATGATCCGCTGGCTGCCGACTTCTGCAGGTTATTGGGCACCGGTAAACACCAATGAGGTGAAAGCGTATGGTCTGGAGACAGTCTTAGGATTCAACAAGAATTTTGGTCAGCATCAGATTCTTGGAAATCTGGGGTATTCCTACAACAATTCTGAAAACGCAGAAACCGGGTTTCAGTTAAATTACGTGCCGATTCACAAAGCATTCGGTATGATTCAGTATAAACT